>NZ_MDAW01000174.1:0-52841 GCF_002875385.1 Vibrio sp. 10N.222.52.B12
AGGTCTATATTTTTAAAGAGCGATTCTTCTTTGTGACTCACATCACTTCGGAAGAGGCGGCCATTCTAGCGAGATAATTTTTTGTGTCAAACACTTTTTTCAAATTATTTCGCTTTTCTTTCTGACCTTATCGACGTTGCTTGAACCCTTGTGAGCGCTTGCCCTGTCGATGAGGTGGCATTATAGAGATCGCGCTCACGTTGGCAAGTGTTATTTTGCAAAAATTGCAAAAATAATGGTTAAACGTCGACTTTTCATTCAAAGGCTTATTTATCCAACTTTACCCCAAAGAGTTAAACAACTTATCCACAGAGTTATCCTTTTTTGCCCATTTTTACTTACTGTAAATAAAGAAAGCTGCTTTACAGCAGCTTTCTTTATTTAGCCGATACGTGTGTTTCGGCGTCTAAATGACTAGATGCCAGAACCATCTTGTTCTGCGCCCTCATCTTCATGAAGACCACACTCTCGTTTTAAACCGAAGAAGCGGGTTTCTTCTTCTGACATGCCTGGTTCCCACTTCCTTGTTGTATGAGTATCACCTACCGAAAGATATCCTTGGTCCCATAGAGGGTGATAACTTAAACCATGTTCTTCTAGGTAGTAATGCACATCTTTATTCGTCCAGTCGATCACTGGTAAGAATTTAAATACACCATTTTGAATCGACAAGATTGGTAGACCTGCACGAGATTGGCTTTGCTCTCGACGCAATCCTGAAAACCAAGTACCGACATTTTGCTCACGCAGAGCCCGTCGCATTGGTTCTACTTTGTTTATCTTGTTGTACTTTTCAATTCCCTCTATACCTTGTTCCCAAAGTTTTCCGTAACGTGCTTCTTGCCAATGGGCGCTTTCTTTTGCTCGGTATACTTTAAGGTTGAGGCTCAGTTGCGCTTTCAACTGGTCAATAAATTGATAAGTCTCCGCAAATAGATATCCGGTGTCCGTTAGGATGATTGGAATGTCCGGCTTTTGTTGTGTCACAAGATGGAGCATCACTGCTGCTTGGATACCGAAACTGGATGAGACTGCGAACTCCCCTTCCAAATTCTCCAATGCCCACTTTACTCTCTCTTGTGCCGAAAGCTGTTCGAGATCGACATTGATTTGAGCAAGACGGAGGATTTGCTCCGTCTTAGTTAATGTCAGTAACTCTGCTAGCTCCGGGTTGGACGCTACAGAATCAAGCATGGAAATCCCTCTTTGATATAAACACTTCTTGGATAATGCCAGCTCGAATCGTGAAATCGCCAAATGCTTCGCCTTCTTCACGTTCGGCAGCCCAACGAGCCACCAGCTGATCAATCTCTTCTAAGATTTGCTTATCCGTAATGTTCTCTTTATACATCTTCGGTACTCGAGTACCGCCGCGGTTACCACCTAGGTGTAAGTTGTATCGACCCGGAGCTTTACCAACTAAGCCGATTTCTGCCAACATTGCTCGGCCACAGCCATTTGGACACCCTGTTACACGAAGAATGATATTGTCTTCTTCCGATAGACCATGCTTTTCTAGAATATCTTCAACATCAGTAACAAACTGAGGAAGATATCGTTCAGCCTCAGCCATCGCGAGCGGACAAGTAGGAAATGCGACACACGCCATCGAGTTCTTACGCTGCTCACTCACACCATCATTCATTAAGCCATGTTCACGAGCAATCTTCTCGATCTTCGATTTTTGGCTTTTTGGTACACCAGCAACAATCAAATTTTGGTTTGCCGTCATGCGGAAATCGCCTTTGTGGATTTTGGCAATTTCAGCAACACCTGCCTTAAGTGGTTTACCCGGGAAATCCAACAGACGACCGTTTTCGATGAAGAGTGCTAGGTGATGCTTACCATCGATCCCTTCAACCCAACCAATACGGTCACCACGTTCTGTTAATTCGTAAGGGCGACTTTGCTCAAACTTAACACCAGCACGCTTTTCTACTTCTGCTTTAAAGACATCACTTCCGACACGATCTAATGTGTACTTCGTTTTTGCATTCTTACGGTTCGAACGGTTACCCCAATCACGTTGCGTTGTTACTACAGCAGCCGCAACATCAAGCGTTTTCTCTAATGGGATAAAACCAAAGTCATCCGCTCTGCGTGGGTAAGTTGACGTATCGCCATGCGTCATCGCTAGACCGCCACCAACAAGCACGTTAAAACCAACCAACTTACCGTTATCTGCAATCGCTACGAAGTTAAGATCGTTAGCGTGTACGTCTACGTCATTTTGCGGTGGGATAACCACTGTGGTTTTAAACTTACGTGGTAGATAGTTCTTACCTAGAATCGGTTCGTCTTCTTCCGTGCTTTCTACTTTTTCACCGTCTAACCAAATCTCTGCGTAAGCGCGTGTCTTCGGTAATAGATGTTCACTGATCTTCTTCGCCCACTCGTAAGCCTCTTGGTGTAGCTCCGACTCCACTGGATTAGTGGTACACAACACGTTACGGTTAACATCACCTGCGGTGGCAATCGAATCAATACCAATGCTGTTGAGCGTTTGGTGCATCAACTTGATATTTGGTTTTAGCACGCCGTGGAACTGAAACGTTTGACGAGTCGTAAGACGAATACTTCCATATAAAGAGTGCTCAGTTGCAAACTTGTCGATCGCTAGCCATTGCTTTGGCGTAATGATACCGCCCGGCATACGTGCACGAAGCATGACATTGTGCAGCGGCTCCAACTTTTGCTTAGCACGCTCATTACGGATATCGCGATCATCTTGCTGGTACATTCCGTGGAAACGAATCAATTGGAAGTTGTCTGCAGTGAAGCCACCAGTAATGCGGTCTTGTAGATCTTGTTCAATCGTTCCACGCAGTAAATTACTTTCTCTTTTAAGGCGCTCATTATCCGAGAGTGGACCAAGCACCTCACCTAATACTTCTTGGCTGTTTGATTGTTGATTCGCGCTCATTAGTACACATCCCTTTGGTAACGTTTCGCTTTACGTAGATCGTTGATAAATTCTTCGGCTTCTTCACGAGATAGCTTGCCTTGTTGCTCGGCTACAAATACCAGCGCATCGTGAACATCTTTTGCCATACGAGTGGCATCACCACATACATAGATGTAGGCACCATATTGAATCCATTGCCACACTTGTTCAGCGTTTTCTAGGATGCGATGTTGAACATAAACCTTCTCTGCTTGGTCACGACTAAACGCAACATCAAGGCGAGTCAGCAAACCTGACTTGAGGTACTTCTGCCATTCAACTTGGTAAAGGAAATCTTGAGTAAAGGTACGGTCACCAAAAAACAACCAGTTCTTGCCTTCCGCGTCACGGTTATCACGCTCTTGAATAAAACTACGGAAAGGCGCAATACCGGTACCAGGGCCAACCATGATGATTGGTGTGTTGTCATCTTGTGGCAGTTTGAAGTTATTGTTGTGCTCAACAAACACTTTCACTTCACCACCTTCTTCCAGACGTTGAGCGAGGAAACCTGATGCTCCGCCATAGCGCTTCTCATCACCTTTATCGTATTCAACTAATCCTACGGTTAGGTGAACCTCTTCATCAACTTCGGTTTGGCTTGAAGCGATAGAATATAGACGAGGTGTCAATCGACGAAGTAAACCAACCAACTCTTCTGCACTTAGCTTGGTCTTCTTCTCCGCAAGCACATCTACGACTTGAGTGTTTGCTGCGTACTCACGAAGTTTGTCTTTATCTTCCACTAGCTTTTGTAGTTTCTTACTACCAGATAGCTCTGCAAATTTGGTGACAAACTGAGGGTTTGATGCGGTGATTTCATATTTGCTAACCAATGCACTATGAATAGAAAGGCTTTCACCATCCACTTCTACACTTTCTACACCGGATAGACCAGCCTTAGCTAAGATGGCATTGGCTAATTCTGAACTATTATCGAACCACACACCTAAAGCATCGCCGGCTTGATAAGTTAAACCTGAGTCTTCGAGGTCAATCTCTACGTGGCGAACATCTTTGCCCGAATCACGACCCGTGATTTTCTGGCTAGTCAGTAACGTTGCGGTATATGGGTTTTGCTTGTTATAAGCAGAGTGACCAGGAGCGACTTGACCAACAGGAAGTTGAACCACTTCCGCTTCGTTACCAGAAGAAAGCGCTTCTTTTACTTGCTCAAGCGCTTGTTTACGCCACTCTGCGGCCGGCGCTTCGTAATCCACATCACAATCAATGCGATCGATGAAGGCAGTTGCACCTAGCTTAGATAAGTAAGTATCGAAGTCTTTACCCGTTTGGCAGAAAAATTCGTAGCTAGAATCGCCAAGAGCGATCACCGCATATTGCAGGTTTGGTAGCTTAGGCGCTTTCTTTGATTGAAGGAATTCATGCAGCTCAATGGCATTATCTGGCGCTTCACCCTCTCCATTAGTGGACGCAACGATGATTACATGCGTCTCTTTAGCAAGATTTTTGCCTTTGTAATCACTAGCATCAAATAGCTCTACAACAATGCCTTCTGCTTTGGCTTCTTGCTCTAGTGCTTCAGCAACACCTTTCGCATTGCCGGTTTGAGAAGCAAAAATGATGCTTAGCTTACCTGCTGGTTTTGCAGCGACAGAAGCAGCAGCCTGTGCTATTGGGCCTGCAGCTGCTGAACTTGGTTGGTTTTGCGCTAAACCCCAAAAATAACCACTGACCCAAGCGAGTTGTTGTGAAGATAACTCAGAGACAGTTTGCTGGAGTGAACTAAATTGCTGGTCATTCAGAGGGCTTGCGATTGGTGGGTTTCCACCTTGCCCATTATTTTCTTCCGACACATTCTTGTAAGACTCATTCTTTTGAAAAGACATTGTCACGACATCCCTATTCATTGCGTGACGATAGATTAACCACTCTCCCTAATAACAAGAAAGAATAGATGTGAATGTTTTATAACTTTTTGGAAGTAAGAAAATCAAAGTTAGGGTCAACGATCTTCAATCCGAACTTGTTGAAAGCCGACTGCCATGGCCGATTTAGAGGCCGTATCGAGGTCATCATAGAGACATTCTTCCCCATGAGTATCGGTAAGACAGACAAAACCACCACGGGCATGCCTAAACTCAACAACCCAACCTCCTTCTTGTATTGAAGGTTCGATAATGGCTTCTACCAGCTGGTTATCACGAAATAGATGTCTCAATTCATTTATTGTCATCGCAATCCTTGCTCCAACTTTTATACATTGCTCCTAAATAAGCATGGTCGAAGTCTGAAAACTTGGGCGATTAATTCGATTGAATATAATGAAGTGATATAAAAAAACGCCGCTTATAAGGCGACGTTTTAAAGGAATAAGTTAATTATGTTTAGAAAGAGTATTGAGCACCAACAAAGAAGCCATCAGCAAAAATGAACTCTTTACCTAAGCTCGATAAGAACTCTTCTGACTCAAGGTCAATCACACGGTAGCCACCACGGAAGGTCAATTCAGATTCCTGGAAAGGGATACGGTACTGAACACCAGCCATTAGGTCGGTGCTCTTGATGCCTTTGCTATCGCCGAAGTTCATCTCACCAATCACATCGAAGTTGGTATTAGGTACGGTGATTTCTGCGTAGCCATACCAAGCCCAGATAAGTTCATCAAACTCTTCCGTACGGGCATTTGTACCCGCATCCACATACTTAGTGTCACTCAAATTACTAAAGGTCAGACCCGCATCGAAATGCAGTAAGTCATGTTCAAGAATTTGGTAGTAAAGAGTGAGATCTAATTTGTCGAAACCCATGTAATCTGCATCAACGTTAGAATAACGAAGGCGAGCATTTGGCACGTATTTTATGTCGTGCTCAACCGCAGCATAGAAAGAACCAGTTGTATTGCTATCTCTTCTTACTTCATTAACTTTAGTATCTGCCACCCACACTTCTGCACCTACAGTGGTAGTAAAAGAAGAAGCTTCTTCATTTGCAAAACAAGGATAAGACGCTGCCAACGATAGTGTCGCTAAAGCGATGGTCGCTTTATATGTCATGTAATTTTTACTCCGAGATAGCTGATTTCAACATTAAGGGGCATGTGAGAAATATTATCATACTCTCACTGCCCTCTATCAACTAAATCTCTACAATCCGTTACTTGTAGCGCGGCTGGGCAACGAAGTTTTTGAAAAACCAGATACCAAGTGCTATCACAATTAACCAGGGCAATAATTTCAATACCGCTCCAACCATACCAAGTAAGAACATCACGATTAACGCAATACCCGTCGCGGCAAATACAGTCACCATCGTAATACCAGTCACGAGCAAAGTTGCCGCAAATACTAAAATAAAGATCAGCTCCAACATAATCACTTCTCCTTTGTTTTAGTTTTACTAGAGCAGGTTCTGTACCAACTTATTAAAACAAGAATAAAACCATGATCTATAAGTAAAAATAAAGCCAGAGACATTTCTGCACTCTGGCTTTTCTATTTGTGAGTTGGTAATTTTCACCAACCACTGGTGAAATTTACACGTTCAATTCTTTTGGAATCTTCGCCAGTGCATCTTGCAACACCTCTAAACCAGAACCTGGCTTGTGTGCATTCTCACTGATGTGGCGACGCCATTGACGAGCACCAGGCATACTTTGAAATAAGCCCAACATATGACGAGTGATATGGCCAATGTAAGCACCCTTTGCAAGTTGTGCTTCGATATACGGGTACATCTCTTCAACGATCTCACTGCGCTTCTTCACTGGTGCGGTTGAACCAAACAATTCTTGGTCAACAGATGCTAGCAAGTAGGGGCTTTGATAAGCTTCACGACCAATCATCACACCATCTAAATGTTGTAGATGCTCTTTCGCTTCTTCTAATGACTTTACGCCACCGTTCACAGCGATAGTCAGGTGAGAGAAATCTTTCTTCAACTGGTAAGCGCGTGGGTAATCCAACGGTGGAATCTCACGGTTTTCTTTCGGGCTTAAACCACTTAACCATGCTTTACGCGCATGAATAGTAAATTGTTCACAGCCACCTTTCTCCGACACAATCGATACGAAGTCAGTTAAAAACTCATAAGAATCTTGGTCGTCAATGCCAATACGCGTCTTTACCGTAACAGGAATATCAACCACATCTTTCATCGATGCGATACAGTCAGCGACCAACTGTGGCTCGGCCATTAGGCACGCGCCGAAACGGCCATTTTGAACACGATCAGATGGGCAACCCACGTTTAGGTTAATCTCATCATAGCCACGCTCTTGGGCTAACTTAGCGCACGTTGCCAAATCAGCTGGGTTTGAACCGCCAAGTTGAAGGGCTAACGGGTGCTCTTCTTCGTTATAAGCTAGGAAATCTCCTTTTCCATGAATGATCGCACCTGTTGTTACCATTTCGGTGTACAGCAGGGTTTCTTTGGTCATTAAGCGATGGAAGTAGCGACAATGACGATCCGTCCAATCCAACATTGGTGCTACAGAGAGCCTGCAAGAATGAGTCATGATATAAACACCCGTTTTTACGTTGCCAAGGTAGAGCGCGGCATTGCGCCCCAAAAATTAAGTCGGGTATTGTATACCCACCGTGCAATGGATGCGAGCGCTGTGAATCGCCGCCCCAACACCCTATTTCGGCATTGGTATCTCGTTCTGTGATATCCGTTGCTCACTCTACTCTTCATCGACTTGCTTTAGTTCATGATTTTCGGTCTGATAGTAGGTAAAATGCAGTATTTCTAAACGAACTTCGTATAGAAATGGTTTATCATAAAGCACGTCCGATAGTTATGGTGAAAGATTTGGACCCAACAATCCTTGAACAAATTGAACAAATCTGCGCTGAGCGCGGAGTAAGATTGACGCCGCAGCGCCGACGCGTTTTTGAGCTAATTTGTTCTAATCGCCGCGCCTCTAGTGCGTATGAGCTATTGGAGCAACTGAAAGAGAGTGAGCCTCAGGCTAAGCCACCGACTGTTTATCGAGCATTAGATTTTCTTCTAGAACAAGGCTTTATTCATCGAGTGGAATCAACGAACAGTTTTATTACTTGTTGTTCGTTCAATACTCAACAGCATTTTTTCCAACTGTTAATTTGCAATAAATGTGGCGATGTCGTTGAACTCGAAGACGAGACGCTGATATCCTTATTAGCCAATAACGCCGAGAAACATGGATTCAAGCTAACGAATCAAGTTATCGAAACCCATGGCGAATGCCAGGCGTGTTCCTCGGAGACGAAAGAAGAAAGATAGAAGAACGTTATGCGCGCTGAATTTGTAAACCCGTTTTTAGCTTCTTTAATGAATGTTCTAAAAACTATGGCTTCGCTAGAACTGAAGCCACAAAAACCGCGAATCAAGAAAGATGAGATCGCACGAGGTGACGTTTCTGGTCTTATTGGTATGGTTGGCCCACAAACTCGTGGTTCAATGTCGATTACCTTTGATGAAGCGTTAGCACTAGAAATCATGCAGAACATGCTTGGAGAACGTCCAAACGGACTGAACGAGGAAGTGACTGACATGGTTGGTGAGATCACTAACATGGTGACTGGTGGTGCGAAACGTATTCTAGCGGAAAGTGGGTTCGACTTTGATATGGCAACGCCAGTTGTGGTATCAGGTAGAGGCCATACCATTCGCCACAAGTGTGAAGGCTCAATCATCATCATGCCTTTCTCTTCACAGTGGGGAAATGCCTTCATCGAGATTTGCTTCGAATAATAGAGAATAAATAAGTTGGTAAATGCCAACCTATTTGTTTCTGTCTCAGACAATAAAAAAGGTCAGCACTTGCTGACCTTTTCTTTTTCTATCTATTCAAACATTAAGCTTTAAAAGCTTTGAATGCGTTGATTAGACCGTTTGTAGAGCTGTCGTGTGAACTGATTTCAGAACCGTCAGCTAGCTCAGGTAGGATTTGGTTTGCTAGTTGTTTACCTAGCTCAACACCCCATTGGTCGAAGCTGAAGATATTCCAGATAACGCCTTGAACGAAGATTTTGTGCTCGTACATTGCGATCAGGTTACCTAGCGTGCGAGGTGTGATTTGCTTAACTAGGATAGAGTTCGTTGGGCGGTTACCTTCAAATACTTTGAACGGTACTAGAGACGCCATTTCTTCTTCACTCTTACCTGCTTTCGCAAATTCTGCTTGCACTGTTTCTGCTGGCTTACCAAATGCCAAAGCTTCTGTTTGTGCAAAGAAGTTAGACATCAGTTTTTGGTGGTGGTCGCTTGCTGGGTTGTGGCTGATTGCTGGTGCAATAAAATCACATGGGATCAACTTAGTGCCTTGGTGAATCAGCTGGTAGAACGCGTGCTGACCGTTAGTACCTGGTTCACCCCAAATGATAGGACCAGTTTGGTAAGTCACTGCGTTACCTTCACGGTCAACATACTTACCGTTAGATTCCATGTTACCTTGCTGGAAGTACGCCGCGAAACGGTGCATGTACTGGTCGTACGGTAGGATTGCTTCAGACTCAGCGCCATGGAAGTTGTTGTACCAAATACCGATCAAAGCAAGAATTACAGGGATGTTGATTTCTAGATCTGTCGATACGAAGTGGTTATCCATCTCGTGAGCACCGTCTAGAAGCTCGATAAAGTTGTCGTAACCTACAGCCAATGCAATTGAAAGACCGATTGCTGACCATAGTGAGTAACGACCACCAACCCAATCCCAGAACTCAAACATGTTGTCTGTATCGATACCAAACTCAGACACTGCAGGAGCGTTAGTAGAAAGCGCTGCGAAGTGCTTGGCAACGTGTGCTTGATCGCCAGCAGTTTCTAGGAACCAATCACGAGCAGAGTGCGCGTTTGTCATGGTTTCTTGAGTCGTGAATGTCTTAGACGCGATCAAGAATAGTGTTGTCTCTGGATCGACTTTCTTCAGAGTTTCAACGATGTGAGTACCATCAACGTTAGAAACGAAGTGCAGGTTTAGGTGGTTTTTGTATGGTGCTAGTGCTTCAGTCACCATGTAAGGACCAAGGTCAGAACCACCGATACCGATGTTTACGATGTCTGTGATTGCTTTACCTGTGTAACCTTTCCACTCACCGCCAATTACGCGATCAGTGAATGATTTAATTTTCTCAAGAACTGCGTTTACCGCAGGCATTACGTCTTCGCCGCCAACCATTACTGGCTTGTTAGAACGGTTACGCAGTGCAGTGTGAAGAACAGCGCGATCTTCTGTTTTGTTGATCGCTTCACCACTGAACATCGCTTCAATTGCTGACTTAAGCTCAGTCTCGTTAGCAAGAGCGAAAAGGTGCTTCAGAGTGTCCTCGTTGATTAGGTTCTTTGAGTAATCGACTAGGATGTCTGAGCCGAAGCGTGCTGAGTATTTGTCGAAACGCGCTGCGTCTTGAGCAAATAGCTCTTTCAGATCCATATCTTGTGCAGATTCGAAATGCGCAGTTAGCGCTTTCCAAGCTTGTGTTTGCGTTGGATTGATATTTTTCAACATGGTCTTTATCCCGATGTTACAGTAGGTTCCATTCCTTACAGTCTAGCGAAAACTGCGGAATCCCCGATTTAGCAAATAGAATATAAATAAGATGTTAGGGCGAATTGCCACAAAACAAGTCTTTGTAATTTTTTTTCAGCCATCAATTATGACGGAGTGCCTTTACACTCACATTGAGTTAGGTCACGTTCCCTGTTTCGAATTTAAACAATTCATTTATGATGCTGAGAATCATATCATTTCGTAATGACAGGCTCTAATTGGATTAGGATAGACGCCAAATCAAATTTTTCCAAAGGAACGCATATGTGGGCACAAAAAACACTGCAATTAAAAGCGCGTAAACGCGGTTTCCATCTGGTCACTGATGAAATTGAACAACAATTACCACAAATCCAATCGCTTTCAGTAGGTTTGTTACATTTGTTTATTCAACATACGTCCGCTAGCCTGACCTTAAATGAAAACGCAGATCCAACAGTACGTATGGACATGGAAGCCCATTTTAATAAGTTTGTGCCTGAACGAGCGCCTTACTACCAGCACACTTATGAAGGCGATGATGATATGCCAGCCCATATTAAAGCGTCTTTACTTGGCAGTAGTGTGACGATTCCTATCCAAAACGGTCAGTTAGCTTTGGGAACATGGCAGGGTATTTACTTAGGTGAGCACCGAGATTACGGCGGAAGCCGTCGTGTCATCGCAACCATCAACGGTGAATAGTTCAGATAAAACAAAGGCTAACCAACTGGTTAGCCTTTGTTTTATCTCAATTTAGAAGGGCTGATTGATCATTACTCGGAAGGTGCCTTCATCAGCGCCTTTGGCCATTTCAGCACGAACAACAATACCCTCGACTTGGAAGCGCACTGCACCACCGATGTTCCACTTCATGTCTTCATGTAATGTTTTAAGATTGTATTCATCTGCAACTCTACCCACTTCGACAAAAGCTACCCACTGCCACCATGGTAAGTCGTAGTAGTTAATCAATGGAATATCATCGAGCGGTTGCCAATCTGGTAATACACGATACTCAGCAGAGTAGTGAATCGCGCTGCGTCCATGGTAGCGACCAGCTGTATAACCACGTAGACGATACAAACCGCCTAAACGAACTTGTTCTTGTTCTGGTGGACGACTACACACTGCACCATCACATTGATCCCACGTCGGCGTATCTGCAGTGAAAAAATCAAAGGCGAGCACTTGTTGATCGAACCAATCCCCTAACGGCCCCAATGAATAATATTGGCTGTTTTGAAATTCCCACTTTAACCACAGATCCTCTGATTGCAAACTGTCCGCGCCAGTGGTTAGGTCGAAAGAGGTATGAGAGCCACGCGTCGTGTTACGTACACTGTCTCGATTATCCCAATCAAAGGTCAGAGTAAAGCCCGTCGCTTCTTCCTTTTTATCATTGTAGATATCCAACTCTCGAGACGAGTAAAAAGGCGTGAAGATGATGGAGCTCACTCCCGAGTCAATTGGAGAAGCAAAGCTAACATCTCGAACCGGTTGGAATGCGCCAAGTAACCCATGTTCACGGACATTCCCCCAAGGCAGTAAGTACTTGAATTCAAGCTTATAGTTATCTTCGTCTCCATTAGTCACGGTTTTATCTTCCGTTGAAGAGTCATTCGAGCCTTGGTTGCCTAAGTAGTACGGATTATCGTTAAAACGCGCTTGGTACATCTGCGTACTGAACAACAGATTTGAAGATAGAGCGTAATTGAAGGCAGAAAGAAAACCGACATAGCTATCTTTCTCAGAATAAAGTCCCATTCCGAATAAAGCCGCTTGAGGCTGACCGACACCTTTCGCAACCCCGGCTAAACCGACGGTGCTCCCCATGGTATCCGTACTGAAATAGAAAGGAACAAATGCTGAATCTTTCTCTTTCGCCAGCGTCTGTGGAGATAAAAAAAGGCTGGCAGAGAATGCCAGCACTGAAAATAATATTTTCTTCATGGGTTACTTCGAATATTCCATTTCGACACGAGAAGTCAGTTTAGTCACTAACTCATAAGCAATGGTGCCAATGTGGCTTGCCACCTCTTCTGCAGGCAGTTCTTTCCCCCACAGTATTGCTTCATCACTGACCTTATCTGTCGCATCAGGGCCGAGATCAACAGTCAACATGTCCATTGAGACTCGACCGGCAATAGGCACTTTGCGACCATTGACCAAAACGGGTGTGCCATTCGGGGCAGTTCGTGGGTAACCATCGCCATAGCCAACCGCAATGACCCCTACTTTGGTATCACGCTCGCTGGTCCACATACCACCATAGCCAACACTTTCGCCTTTCTTCACCTCACGAACTGCGATCAAGTGCGATTTTAGTGTCATGACCGGTTGATAGCCAAGTTCTTGCGCCGTTTTATCATTGAATGGTGAAACACCGTACATGATGATCCCCGGACGAACCCAATCCAATTGACTTTGTGGCCAAGCAAGTAAACCAGCTGAAGCTGCAAGAGAGCGCTCTCCCTGACAACCAGCAGTCAAAGACATAAAACGTTCAATCTGCTCAGGAGTGATGTTGCTGTCTAGCTCATCTGCACAACCGAAGTGACTCATGTAACGGAGTGGTTTCGCTACGTTTGAACACTCTTTTAAGCGTGAAACGAATTCGTCGTATTGCTCTGGACGAACCCCCAAGCGATGCATACCGCTGTCGATTTTAAGCCAAACGACCACAGGGGTTTCCAGCTCTGCTTGCTCCAGAGCAACAAGCTGTTCTTCACAGTGCACAACCGTTTGAATGTTGTTGGTCACTAAAATAGGTAAATCACCTGGTGAGTAAAAACCTTCTAGCAGCAGAATGGGTTTTACCACACCACAAGCGCGTAATTGCAGCGCTTCTTCAATTCGTGCAACACCAAAGGCATCGGCGTGTGTCGCATGCTTCGCGACATGACGTAGACCATGGCCGTAACCATTGGCTTTGACCACCGCCATCACTTTGCTGTCTGGTGCTTGCTCTTTTACACGTTGCAGGTTGTATTGCAACGCAGACAAGTCAATGCATGCCATCGCGGCTTTCTTGTAACTCATTGCATTACTCATCATCAATATCAAATGCTGGACCCGCGTAATTATCAAAGCGCGAGTGTTGTCCTTGGAAGGTCAAGCGTACTGAACCGATAGGACCATTACGTTGTTTACCCAAGATAATTTCTGCGGTGCCTTTGTATGGGCTATCTGGGTGATAAACCTCATCACGGTAGATGAACATGATCAAGTCTGCATCCTGCTCGATAGAGCCTGATTCACGCAAGTCCGAGTTAACTGGGCGTTTATCAGAACGTTGCTCTAGGGAACGGTTAAGCTGCGATAGAGCGACAACTGGCACGTTCAGCTCTTTTGCTAATGCTTTAAGTGAACGTGAGATCTCTGCAATCTCAAGAGTACGGTTATCCGACATTGCAGGGACACGCATCAACTGAAGGTAGTCGACCATGATCATTGATAGACCACCATGTTCACGAGCGATACGACGTGCTCGCGAGCGAACTTCTGTTGGAGTTAGACCTGAGCTGTCATCAATGTACATGTTCTTCTTCTGCATCAGGATACCCATGGTAGAAGAAATACGTGCCCAATCTTCATCGTCTAGCTGACCAGTACGGATCTTGGTTTGGTCAACACGAGAAAGAGACGCAAGCATACGCATCATCAACTGCTCTGCTGGCATCTCTAGCGAGAAAATAAGCACTGGCTTTTCTTGCTGCATCGCGGCATTTTCACACAAGTTCATCGCAAAGGTCGTTTTACCCATCGATGGACGCGCAGCAACAATCACCAAGTCAGAGCCTTGTAGGCCTGCCGTTTTCTTGTTGAGGTCAGTAAAACCAGTATCGACACCTGTCACACCATCTTGTGGTGTTTTGTACAGAATCTCGATACGTTCAAGTGTTTTTTCAAGAATGTTATCCACGTTTTGTGGGCCTTCATTCTCACTGGTACGAGCCTCTGCAATTGCAAAAACTTTACTCTCGGCTAGGTCAATTAAGTCTTCAGAGCTACGACCTTGAGGATCGTAACCTGCATCCGCAATCTCATTGGCTACACCAATTAAACCGCGCACAATCGCGCGTTCAGCAACGATATCGGCATAAGCATTAATATTCGCAGCACTTGGTGTGTTTTTGGCCAGATCGGCAAGGTAAGCAAAGCCACCCACATCTTCAAGCTGTTCATGACGCTCAAGATGTTCAGAAAGTGTGATTAAGTCGAGAGGCTTACCCGCTTCTAGTGTGGTTTTCACGCCTTCGAAAATAAGACGGTGTGGACGGCTATAGAAATCACTGCTGACAACACGCTCTGCAACGGTGTCCCAACGTTCATTGTCCAGTAAGAGACCACCAATCACTGATTGCTCGGCTTCCAGTGAGTGAGGTGGCACTTTGATTGCGTCTACCTGACTGTCTGAAGGTTTGCGATTTCTGTTTTCCGCCATGACTTTGCTCGATAACTACTAATGACCCAAGATTATAACCTTAAACCCAACCAAGATGCTTCCCCGATGCGACAATTACTTGTTAAGAATTCAACAAGTGAATGACTAACAATCTGCTTTTCATCGCAGTTAACTTTTGTGATTTAGTTAGAATCGATTTATCCGCAGTGAAACAGATAGTTCACTAAGTTTAGTCGTTCGAGAGGGAGCCTACACCTTGGTTCTTACGTTTAGGTCTAATAAAATTTAACCTACCATTGACCCAATAAAATATCTGTATCAGTATCATGCCCCTCCTTTTTTAATTACGTTCGAGGTATTTGTGTCCCGATACTGGTTACTTGGCTTTAGCTTACTTTGCACGGGAGCATCGTTCGCTGAAGAATCAGTACAGCCAGAGCAAGAAATTGAAGTGCCCGATCCTCTACTTACTGAGGTCGAGTTCGGCTATCAAGCTCACACAGGTAACACGGACTCTCGTTCCCTGAATGCTCGTCTGAGTGCTGAATATACTTCTGGCCGACACCGTTCAAACGGTGAATGGAAGTATTACAACCTTTATAAAGATGGTGAAGAAGACAAGCGTTCTTCGACCTACACCGCGCAAAGTGACTACAAGTTAGGCTCAAAGACTTATTTGTACGGCAGTTTTAAAGGGGTTGATTCGCGCTACAGTGCTTACTTTAAAGACTACACACTTTCTGGCGGTCTGGGTTACCAGTTCGCCTATACAGAGAATTTCACGCTAGAGGCGGAGATCGGCCCTGGCTTTCGTTATCAAGAACCAAACCTTGATGAGATAGACGATGACGATATCGTCTTTCCTGATATCGTTCGAGAAGGCATTTTCCGTGGGAATATCAATACCACGTGGCATGCTTTGGATAACTTAAGTTTTTCTGCCGACATTACCTTAGTAAGTGGTAAAAGCAACACGCGTGTCGATAGTGATCTCAGCGTGACTAACGACATCACTGAAGATATCGCCTTAAAGTTGGCACACTCGCGTCAATACCACGATAAAGTGCCAGAGGGGCTCAGTAAAGCAGACAGTGTATTCTCTGTAAACTTACTGTTCGCCTTCTAATTCTCACTTTTTTCTCTGAAAATCAGACATAAAAAAAGCACCTCAAAAGAGGTGCTTTTTAATATTTCGTCTTGGTACTGAATTACTCAGCAGCAACAACTTGTACGTTCGCAGTAGCGAAAACTTCAGAGTGAAGTTGAACGCTGATCTCGAACTCACCAGTGTTACGTAGAGCACCTTCAGGAAGGCGAACTTCGCTCTTAGCAACTTCAACGCCTGCAGCTGTGATAGCGTCAGCGATGTCACGAGTACCGATAGAACCGAACAGTTTACCTTCGTCACCAGCTTTAGAAGCGATAACAACTGCTTCTAGAGCGTTAACTTTCTCAGCACGTGCTTCAGCAGCAGTTAGTTGCTCAGCAACTTTAGCTTCTAGTTCAGCGCGACGAGCTTCGAACATTTCAACGTTGCCTTTAGTTGCCATAACTGCTTTACCTTGAGGGATAAGGAAGTTACGAGCGTAGCCAGACTTAACGTTTACTGTATCGCCAAGACCACCTAGGTTACCGATTTTATCAAGTAGAATAACTTGCATTGTTTAATCCTCTTTCTTAATAAAACGAACCGATTACTGATGCTTGTCAGTGTACGGTAGTAGAGCTAGGTAGCGAGAACGCTTGATAGCGCGAGCTAGTTGACGCTGGTACTTAGCGCTTGTACCAGTGATACGGCTAGGTACGATTTTACCAGCTTCAGTGATGTAGTTTTTAAGAGTTGCTACGTCTTTGTAATCAATCTCTTGTACGCCTTCTGCAGTGAAACGGCAGAATTTACGACGACGGAAGAAACGAGCCATGGGCTATCTCCTGATCTTAAATTTGAGTAATGTTGTCGGCGTGTAACACTAATTTCCCAACGCCATTTCGGCCGGTCTGATAAGCGACAAAACCGCCTACCTTAATGTTACTGCCTTGTACTAAATTCTGAGTTAATGCTTGTGACCCAAGCCCACTAACCACTACCGGCATTCGACAATATACTTGTCGAGGTAGATTAGCTTCGATAACGGTAGAGCGATGCTCTAGCCAAAATCGACAGTGCTCAATGCCACCAGGGCTTTTACTACGAATGGGCGGCTTGGCAATGGTGCCACTCAGCTCCATTCGATTGGTCATAAGAAATATTACTCAGCAGCTGCTTCTGGCTTAGCTTCAGCACGCTCTTCGCGACGAGGAGCACGCTCTGCACGCTCTTCTTTCTGCTTAAGCATGATAGATTGCTCAGTGATAGCCGCTTTAGTACGCATGATCATGTTACGTAGAACTGCATCGTTGAAACGGAAAGCAGTTTCTAGCTCATCGATTACAGCTTGGTCAGCTTCAACGTTCATTAGAACGTAGTGAGCTTTGTGAAGCTTGTTGATTGGGTAAGCCAGTTGACGACGGCCCCAGTCTTCTAGACGGTGGATTTTACCGCCAGCTTCAGTGATTGAACCAGTGTAACGCTCGATCATGCCAGCAACTTGCTCGCTTTGATCAGGGTGCACCATGAATACGATTTCGTAATGACGCATTGGTTGCTCCTTACGGATTATTAGCTTCCACGATTGGCTCGGTCGTCCAGAGGAAGCAAGGAACTAAAGAAAATTGACCGAGAATTAAGGAAGACGGATAGTACAGAAAGGAAGCAAAATAGGCAAGTGATTATTTGCGTCACTCAGACGATATTTTCTTCGCTCTAGCCCTAGATACGACAAAGGCTGCCAGCAAAGTGACAGCCTTGGAAGCTTAAGACTTCAATGCTTATTTTGCTTTTGCTAGCTCTTCACGCATTTGGTCGATCACTTGCTTGTAGTCTGGCTGACCGAAAATTGCAGAACCTGCGACAAACATGTCCGCGCCAGCTTCCGCAATTTCACGAATATTATCGACTTTCACACCACCATCAATTTCAAGGCGAATATCACGGCCAGACTCATCAATCATCTTACGTACAGCGCGCAATTTATCCAGCGTATGAGGGATGAATGATTGGCCACCAAAGCCAGGGTTTACTGACATTAGAAGAATTAGGTCAACTTTATCCATGATGAATTCAAGGTGTGACAGCGGTGTAGCTGGGTTAAGTACTACACCAGCTTGACAGCCATGTTCTTTGATCAACTGCAATGTACGATCAACGTGCTCTGATGCTTCAACGTGGAAGGTAATCATCGATGCACCCGCCTTCGCGAAGTCTGGAATGATGCGGTCTACGGGTTTCACCATTAGGTGAACATCGATTGGAGCCGTGATGCCATAGTCACGAAGTGCTTTACAGATTGGCGCACCAAAAGTCAGGTTTGGTACGTAGTGGTTATCCATTACATCGAAATGCACCACATCCGCACCCGCTGCGAGTACTTTTTCCACGTCTTCACCGAGACGAGCAAAATCAGCCGATAAAATGGATGGAGCAATAAGAAAATCTTTCATACCTGACCTCAGTAGTGGCGAGCAAACAACAAATAATGTTGCGCGCAATTCTACCGAAGCCAGTGGGGAGATCCACTACTTAGACGTAATAGTGTGAGAATTATGAGGCAGAAGTATCCGAGTTCGGCGCATTAAAAAGAGCCAGTAACTCATCGACTTTGTTTCGGCCGCTGCCATTACGGCTAATAGTACGCTTAACTTTAACAACGCTCAGATCAGCACCATGATACAAGCGGCGCGTGAGTGTCGTATCGTGGTTAGAAATCAAAACAGGAATGCCGCGTTCAGTCGCTGCCCTCTCTGCGATGTCCGCCAATGCGGCTTGGTCATCAAGCGTAAAGCCATTTCCAGCGTAAGAGGTAAAGTTTGCTGTGTTCGATAGTGGGGCATAAGGTGGATCACAGTAAACCACACTGCCCTTACGTGCTCGACTGAATGTCTCAGGATAGCCTTCACAAACGAAAGTGGCTTTCTTCGCTTTTTCAGCAAAGAATTCCATTTCAGCTTCTGGAAAGTACGGCTTCTTGTATGAGCCAAAAGGCACGTTGAAGCCGCCTTTTTTGTTATAGCGACAAAGGCCATTAAAACCAAAACGGTTCATGTATAAGAAGGCCAGTGATCGATACATCACATCGTCTGTGTTGTTGAACTCAGCACGAATACTTAAATACGCTTCTTTACGATTGTTCTCAGCAACAAACCAGCGTTTCGCTTCTGAGATGTACTCTTCAGGACGCTCTTTCAGTAAGTTGTAGAGATTGATCAAATCAGGGTTGATGTCGGCCAATAGATATTGGTCATAATCAGTATTTAGAAATACTGAACCTGCACCAACAAAAGGTTCAACTAGCTTTCGAGCCGGTGGCAAATGACGTTGGATGTCTTCAACCAGACCGTATTTTCCTCCTGCCCACTTAAGAAAGGCTCGTTGCTTTTTCATCTACTGCTCTATCTATCGACCAAAAATTAAGGCTGCGGAATGTAACATATTTTTCAACGAAGCTCAGGATTATTTCACGCGATCAATTTCACGATGCACCTGACCTAAAGATTTTGCCCAAGGACTCAACGATTTCAGTGATTCTGGCAAACTTTCCACCGCATCGCGTGCAAGTTGGATAGTCGGATAATCTTTATAGGTCACAATGTACCATTCCGTCCCGCTGCGCACGGTTGGGTAGATTCTCACTTGTTGGCTAAGTTGGTGTTCATCCAAAAAAGCTTGCACATCTTCCATTGACGTCATTGCGGCTAGCTGCAAGGTATATGCTCTTGGCGAAATCGCTTTGAGCTCTTTTCGCGCAAAAGAGAATTTTACGATCTGCTTGCTGGAAGGGCTCGGTTCTGTTGATGCAACCTGCTCTTTTTGAACCACATTAATCAATGACGAAGCAGCGCTAGTTTTCGCTTGAGGAACAGACTCTTCAACCACTTGTTTGATGTCATCTGTATTGGCTTCCTCTGGCTTTCCTTCCAACAGCGCATCCACGACGTCAGATTCAATCACAACGCGTTGCTGTTTATCTTCAGAGCCAACACTTGCCACTTCATCCGTTACCGCTGGAGGCAGTGAATCAGAATCGTCCGTTGCCTTAGTTAAATCCGCTTGCTCATTGGTATCATTTTGCGCGGTTGCAGAATCTGCACCACTGACTTTTGATTCTGGGGTCGTTAAGGTTGGAATGGCCGTTTGTTCAATACTACCAGTGATCAGCTGAGCTTTATCGTCAGCACTTGGTTGATTGAACATCCACCAGTACCCACCCGCTGCTAACAGTAATAGAACCAGCACCACCAATGCGATATTTAGTGGTGAGCCAACAATTGAGCGGATAATGATCCTTTTTTCCACTTTCATTTCTCCTAACGCCATGATGTCGCCCGGTACAGGGTCGACTTTTTTAAATGCATCTCGAACGCGTTTTTCGGATTCATCATCAACGTACCGAATCACCAAGGATTCAAAGAAACGACGCGCTTCCACTTCTGAGAGCATTTCTACATCAAGCTCTACTGGTTTGTGCTCTTGTCCGTAACTAATACGTGACAATAATGATTCCAATCGACCAGCTTGAGTGAATAACAAGATGTTTATTTTCCACTTCGGATTCACTTGCGCTGCAAGTACTAACGTCCAAAGCTCCGAAACTAACGTTTCACTGAGAAGATGTGCATCATCGACAACAATAGCGATGTCGCATGCCTCGTTACCCAAGATTCTTTCAAGACTGTCAACCAAGGTATCTTGTTGGTTAAATAAAGCATCCGAAACGATCTGGCTCAAGATGAGCATTCGACGTTGAACATCATCTTGATTGGCATGACAAAGTAGCAAACATTGATTTTTGTTACTTGCACCAAGCTCAAGATATCGTTGCGCTAACCAAGATTTGCCATATCCCGCATGGCCATTAATCGCGATAAGATTAGAGCCAAAGTTGGTTAACAATCCTAATCGATCCAATAACTCGGTTTGAGAATCCAATTCCAGAACGTGAGCAAAACTCATCTAATAACCTTAATAAACAACAAGAATGACGCCCGAAGACGTCATTACAAGGTTAAATATCGCGACCGAAGTCGATAGCTTGTTTGATCACATCTTGAGGAGTATCGGCAATGACTTCTGCACTACCAATCCCCGTAGGTAAAACTAAACGAAGCTGACCTGAAAGCACTTTTTTATCACGCATCATGTGCGTCATAAAATCATCAAAAGTCATGCTTTCTGGAGTGTGGACTGGCAATTTCGCACGACGCAGAATCGCCATAATGCGATCAAGCTGTTCTTGAGTGATAAGCCCACGAAGATGTGACGTTTTCGCAGCCATCACGGTGCCAGAAGAAACGGCTTCACCATGTAACCAATTGCCGTAACCTAGCTCAGCCTCAATAGCATGACCATAAGTATGACCCAAGTTGAGCAACGCTCGGATACCCGATTCTTTTTCGTCTTGAGCAACGACTTCCGCTTTAATTTCACAACAACGTGCAATCGCGTAAGTCAGTGCTTCTTCTTCAAGGGCATAGAGGCGATCGAGATTCTCTTCTAACCAATCGAAAAACGCACCGTCATAAATGATGCCGTACTTGATCACTTCAGCAATACCAGCTGCGAACTCACGCTCTGGCAGTGTAGATAAGCAATTGGTGTCAATGATGACCGCTTTAGGTTGGTAGAAAGCGCCAATCATGTTTTTGCCCAGCGGATGGTTAACCGCAGTTTTACCACCAACTGAAGAATCAACTTGAGACAACAAGGTGGTCGGGATTTGAATAAAATCCACCCCACGTTGATAACAAGCGGAAGCAAAACCAACTAAATCACCGATCACGCCACCGCCCAGTGCAATAATCATAACGTCACGTGCATAGCTTCCCTCTAGCAGGAAGTTCATGACTTGATTAAATACTTCTAGGCTTTTGTATTGCTCACCATCGGGTAATTCAAGCAAAGAGGCATCACAACCAAGCTGCTTTAGTTGACTAAGAATTTGGTCCGCGTACAGAGGCGCGACCGTGACATTACTGATCACGACAACCTTCTGATTTGCGTTTTTATTTGAGAGAACTTGAGAAAGGTACGCCGGGTCCTCAAATAACCCGGCGCCAATAGAGATTGGGTAGCTACGCTCTGCTAGATTGACCGTAATCCGTTCCATCGGTGTGCTCCAATTTGAAAAAGATAAATGCTTATCTCTCTTCTAGCATTTTTACGATCTGGTTGGCTACCACTTTTGCACTCTGATCGTCAGTACGAACTGTGTAATCCGCTACTTCTTCGTATAGTGGGTTACGTTCGCCTGCCAAAGATTCCAATACTTCACGAGGGTTGTCCGTTTGAAGTAATGGACGCTTCTTGTCACGGTTTGTACGTGCAAGTTGCTTTTCGATAGTTGTTTCTAGGTAAACAACAACACCACGAGCAGAAAGGCGATTGCGGTTTTCTTTGCTCATTACAGAGCCACCACCAGTCGCTAGCACGATGCCTTGCTCTTGAGTTAAGTCTTCAAGCACCGTTTCTTCACGCTTACGGAAGCCTTCTTCACCTTCTACATCAAAAACCCAAGAGATATCTGCACCGGTACGTTCTTCGATCACTGTATCAGAGTCCACGAACTCCATATGCAGCTGCTGTGCTAGATGTCTACCAATTGTACTTTTGCCGGCACCCATTGGGCCAACAAGAAAAATATTACGTTTCTCAGCCATATTTAGCGGTAATTTACAACGTTAATTCAATAAGATCGCCACAAGAAAACACAGCCAAAGTGCTGTTTCACAAGGCTTGTGGCACCAATTCCTCACAGATAATTCGTGATAAGACCCGAAATTATCCAAGCATGGTGCCACTAATGCAACTTTATTTTTGATCTAATCGTTTTTTTGCTGATTCTGTCTTACTGAATAACGACCTTCGGTGTAACAAAAATCAACAACTCACTTTTGCCTACATTTTCGTAACTTCGGCGGAAAAGCGCTCCTAACAGCGGTAAATCACCTAATAAAGGCACCTTATCGACGGAGTTGGTAATACTATGTTGGAAAATACCACCGAGTACGACGGTCTCTCCGTTATTCACTAACACTTGAGTACCAATACGTTGAGTATCGATCGCTACCGCCTCACCAGTGCCCGTTTTTACCACTTGCCCTGGTCTATCTTGCGTAACACTTAAATCCAGCACCAAACGGTTGTCAGGAGTAATCTGCGGTGTCACCTTCAAACTAAGCACGGCTTTTTTAAAGGTCACAGAAGTTGCACCACTGGATGACGACTCTAAATAAGGGATCTCTGTACCTTGCTCTATATAGGCCGGTTTTTTGTTAGTGGTAATGAGACGTGGACTTGAAATGATTTCAGCTTTTGATTCTTGTTGTAGTGCAGACAGCTCTAAATCCAACAAGGTGTCAGAACCTAGCTTAGCCACTTGAAAGGCAAGGCTGGTTGCATTTGGACTGGTTGCTGCCAAGTTGACGTTAAGGAAGTCAT
The DNA here is from genome assembly GCF_002875385.1 of Vibrio sp. 10N.222.52.B12. Lineage (NCBI taxonomy): Bacteria > Pseudomonadati > Pseudomonadota > Gammaproteobacteria > Vibrionales > Vibrionaceae > Vibrio > Vibrio sp. 10N.222.52.B12. The sequence continues at coordinate 23,360 of NZ_MDAW01000174.1, forward strand.
CGATACCGACACTACCACCACCGTCGTCACCTTCGCCGTCACCACCTCCGCCATCATAAAGGCCGATAGTGGCAAGGTTGTTTTCGATAGAACCACCCACCGTGTGACTACCATTAATAGAAGTAAAGCCCCAACGAACACCCAGCTCGTCCATATTACCTTCATTGATGGTAACGATACGCGCTTCAATTTGAACCTGTTTCACTGGAATATCGAGAGACTCTATGATTTCACGAATCACTTCAATGTTACTAGGAAGCTCTCGAATCAACAGAGAATTGGTGCGTTCATCAATCGTCATACTGCCGCGGTCCGACAACATGCTGATATTACCTTCACCATTGATCATCTCTGCGATATCAGAGGCTTTCGCAAAGTTCACTTTGATGATCTCCGAAGAAAGATCTCCCATCTCTTGCTCAAGCTTCTGCTTCTCTAACTGCTGCTTCTCACGCAAGTCCAGCTCATCTTTTGGTGCGACCAGAATAACGTTGCCATCCACGCGTTTGTCTAAGCCTTTTACTTGCAGAATGATATCGAGTACTTGCTGCCAAGGCACACCGTCAAGACGCAATGTGAGGTTGCCTTCTACTGAGTCAGAAACAACTAAGTTGAACTGGTTATAATCCGCGATAAGTTGCAGAACGTTACGCACTGGAATGTCTTGGAAGTTAATCGAAATCAACTTGCCTTCTTTTTCCAGAATACTTTTGTCTGGCACCTTTTCGTTCGGCTTGAGCTTGCCCACTTTAACTTCCAAGTATCGCCCTGTCAGACGGTAATCATGGGTATAGTCTTCATCAATATAAGCCACGAGGCGCGTTGTCGAGGTATCACGAAATATCTCGACACTTTCCACTACGGTAGAGAAGTCTTTTACATCAAGAAGATAAAGCTGATCATCTTTAACTGACGTATTGAGCAAATCGATACTCAAGCCTTCTTGCACGCGCTTGATGTCCACAATGGCAGCAGGCGAAGCAAGCTCAACCACGATCACCGCGTCTTTGTCTTTATTGGTACGGAAATCAATGCTTTTGAAGGCATTAGACTGAACTTCGTTCGCGACTGCGAAAGGGGCTAAAAATAAAAACAACCAAAAAGAGAAGAGCCCTATTAGCTTCCTTGGTATACGTGTTAATCCTTGTCTCATTTTCATCATTACTCAATATCAAAAATAAATGCAGCTATGCCTATCTCAACGCCAACTTAACTTTGCGTTTTTGCCAACAACCCAGACCGTCTGGCAGAGTTTCATTAATCAATAAATAGTTGTGGGATACATGGGTGACCTTGCCGTTGTTGCGCCCTAAATATTGGCCCGGTTTTACTTTATAAACAGTGCCATTCGGCGCTTGGACTAACCCAGATACGCTACTTCCCATTCCCATTACGCCCTTCAAACGCAATTGCCCAAGAGGAAAACGCTCTAACTTGCCAGTTCGCTTCCTTGAAGGTGGTTGCCAACAGTCTTCTCTGGCAACCGGTTGGGTGGCTATAGTCGCCTCCTTCGGCAGCTCAAACGGTGCTCGCATGATTTGAGGGTCGTAATTGACCACCACATATTCTTCGGCAGGCTTGAGCTTGGAGACGTCACGTCGAGCTTGGTTTTCTACATCACGAATAAAACCGGTAAGCGACTCATCATTGGCTTGGCAACCCGTTAGCAACGTGACCATACAAACCATCAGCAAAGAACTATTTCGCATCTTTCTGTTCCTCTGGTTTGAACTGGTATGTATTCGCCTTAACACGGAAGTGCAACGTCTCACTTTCTTGGCTGACACGCTGCCAAGTCACGTCTTTAAATGTGATGATGCGAGGTAATGTCGCTATCGCTTGTGAAAAACGACCAATGTCGTGGAAATCTCCCGTTAACTCGATATTGAGCGGTAACCGATAAAGGAAGTGTTCAGATTGTTTTTTACCCCAGTCAATCCGAGTAAAAGTCAGTTTGTTATCAATACCGAGTTCGTTGACTGAGGCCAACATAGTTGCCAGTTCTTTTTGCGCAGGTAATTGCTGAAGCAACAACTCGTAGCGCGTGGTTAACTCATCAAGTTGAGATTGTAGCTGGGGTAAGGCCGCAACTTTGTTAGCTTTGATGCGCAACGCGACTTTCAAGGTTTGCTCTTCTTGAATCAACGTATTCAAGCGCTCCTCTTCGGGCTTTAAGTAAAACCAATACCCAAAACCTTGGATTAAAAGCACCATTAATAAGATGACCACTAACTGAGGCAGCACTGGCCACTCAGCAATTTCATCCATATCAAGATCTTGCCAATTAACCACGTTGCTCTCCTTCCGCTTCTTTAAACATGAAAGAGACTTTGAACGTTTGGAACTCTTTACCAAAACGCGCTTTACCATGAACGATAGAATGCATCTCTACATCAAGTAACTTCGCAGAGCGTTCCATATTGTCTAACATCGTCGCCAAACGTGGTGTGCTGTCTGAAATACCAGAGATTTCAATCTCAAAATCGTTCATTTTGATTTTGTCGACGTAGACGCCATCCGGAATCACCGACGGCATCAAGTTCATAAACTCAGTGGTTTTGTTACGTCCGTTTTGTAAACCTTCCACCGTTTTCAAACGCTCTAGGATTTTGCCGTGCTCTTGTTCTGCAATCTTCATTGCCTCAATGCGTTTATCCAACTGGGATATATAGTGTGCTAAGTAGTCCAAACGCTGTTGCTGCTGATCTTGTTGATACTGGTAGTATTTACCGATTCCCCACTGCACACCCAGCGCCGCAATAACACCAAGCACAATCAAACCGACAAAACGGCGGCGGTGTTCTTCACGCTGATTTTCACGCCAAGGGAGCAGGTTAATGTGATAGAGCATGATGACCTCCCAGCCACTGGATACCACGAACTGCCAAACCCGCAGCGGTAGTGAAGTGCTGCCAATCTGCGGCGCGGCGCTTGCGCTTAGAAACTTTCATTTCAAATAAGCCCAGTGGGTTAAGCAACTCACATTCGAGCGCCAGTTGACTGGAGAGCTCTTCAGCTAACATTGGGGTGGACGCCCCCTCACCGGAGAGCCAAATACCTTTAATATCTTGAGAACCATTAATAGAGGTATAGAGTTGCATTTGACGTTTCACGCGATCCACAACTTGACGGTTGAATTGTTCTGTCATGACTTGAGCATCATCAGAAAGCGGGTTGTCGTGCAAAAGGCCACTAGCGGCACGAGTGCCACACACAAACTCTTTATGGAATAACTCACCTTGCTCGGTAAACATAGTGAACGAGCTATTTAATACCCCGATGTCCAGTAGGCAGTATTTGCTTTTGTCAGGGTAGCGTTCCGTGGTTAACTTCCAGATATGCCCAAGACTTTGGGAATGCACGTCCACCAGCACGGTTTTTAGGCCAGATTTTTGCAATGCTTCTACGCGGGTTTCCACCACGTCTTTACGTGTTGCGAAAACTTGATAGCTTTCTGTCCCACGCATTTGCTCATCAGATTCCACTAATACAAAATCAAGACTAAGCTCTTCTACAGGGAACGGCGATTGATGAGAAAAAGCCTGTACGACGGCAAACTCTTTTTCACTTTCTTCTAAACTTTGTTCGATTTGCAGTTTTTTGCTGATCACCGCATTGTCAGGAACTGAAATCGCGACTCGATTAGCCCTAAAAGGGAGGTCTTTTTTCATCTCTTTTAGGGTCTTTACAATTTCTTGATGATTTATGGTGTTATTTTCAGCGACAATACCTTCTTTAAGTATTATTTCTTTGTAACCCAGTAAGGCATAACTGTTGCCATTGGGTTTAAGTACCACGGCTTTGAGGCTGTTATGGCCGATATCTATGCCCGTAACTAATAGCTTATCCATCTCTACTCTCGCTCCGAAATTCCTGTGTGCCAGTGTCATTAGCACCCAGAGAATTTTCTTCGTGCAAAGGTTGTTATTAGCATCCAAATAAGAGTTAATATCTCTTATGTGCTAAATTTTTGACCTAAGAGTACAAGGGTTTGCCGTTACACAGCCTCAACCAATCAGGGATTCTCCGGTGAAGTTCATAAAGCGTTTATTATTTTTAACATTGATTTGCATAATTCTTGGAGTCACCACAATTTTTGGCTTCTATCAATACGTGAAGCCTGAATTGCCAGATGTTGCAACACTAAAAAATGTTGAATTACAAACACCTATGCAGGTATTTAGTCAAGACGGGAAACTGATCGCACAGTTTGGCGAGAAGCGTCGAATTCCTGTTACCTACGACGAAATTCCGCAAGATTTAATTCATGCGCTGATCGCGACCGAAGATAGCCGTTTTTACGAACACCCAGGTATTGACCCAATCGGCATTACGCGTGCAGCTGTTGTTGTTGCGTTATCGGGTTCAGCAAAACAAGGTGCGAGTACTATTACTCAGCAGCTAGCGCGTAACTTCTTCTTATCTAACGAGAAGAAGATCATGCGTAAAATTAAAGAAATCTTCATTGCCATTCATATTGAGCAGCTGCTTTCTAAACAAGAAATCATGGAGCTGTATGTCAATAAAATCTTCCTTGGTTACCGCTCTTACGGTTTTGGCGCAGCAGCTCAAGTTTACTTTGGTAAGAGCTTAAATGAACTGACCTTGAGTGAAATCGCAACACTGGCAGGTATGCCAAAAGCGCCATCAACCATGAACCCGCTTTACTCACTAGAGCGCGCAACAAACCGTCGTAACGTGGTTTTGATGCGTATGCTAGATGAGAAATACATCACTCAAGAACAGTACGATGAAGCACGTTCAGAGCCGATTGTTGCTCGCTACCACAGTGCTGAGATTGAACTCTCTGCTCCATACGTTGCAGAGTTAGCACGCTCATGGGCAGTAAAAGAATACGGTGCGGAGCAGGCTTACACGTCAGGCTTGAATATCTACATGACGGTAGATTCAAAACTGCAAGATGCCGCAAATACCGCATCCATCAATAACATCCTTGCGTACGATGAACGTCACGGCTACCGCGGCGCGGAAAAAGTACTGTGGAAAGAAGGCGAAACGGCTTGGGATTCAGAACAAATTGAAAAGCATCTGAAGAAACAACCGACCTATGGCCAGCTCTATCCTGCTATTGTCACTAAAGTCGATGACAAAACCGCGCAAGTTTGGGTGAAAAATAACGAAGAGCAAACCATCGCTTGGACTGGTATGAATTGGGCTCGTAAGTACCTGACTGATCAACGTCAAGGTAGAGCACCGAAATCAGCCAAAGAGATCTTAGCTGTAGGCCAACAAATCTGGGTACGTGAAATCAGTACGACAGATAAAGAAGGCACAACCATCAATAACTGGAAGCTAAGCCAAGTACCAAGCGCAAATACAGCGTTTGTGGCAATGAACCCAGAAAACGGTGCAATACTGTCTTTAGTTGGTGGCTTTAACTTTGTTCATAGCAAGTTTAACCGTGCAACCATGTCTATTCGTCAGGTTGGTTCGAGTATCAAACCATTCATATATTCGGCAGCAATCAATAAGGGCTTAACCCTTGCTTCACTAGTAAACGATGCGCCAATCAACAAGTGGGATGCAGGTTCAGGTTCGGCATGGCGTCCAAAGAACTCACCGCCGACTTACGTTGGTCCAACTCGCCTACGTATCGGTTTAGCGCAGTCGAAAAACGTAATGGCCGTACGTACACTACGTGAAGTTGGCCTAGATGAAACACGTGAATACCTAACTCGCTTTGGGTTTGATATTGACCAAGTGCCTCGTTCAGAAACGATCGCATTGGGTGCTGGTAGCTTAACACCAATGAAAGTCGCGCAAGGCTACTCTGTATTTGCAAATGGTGGCTACTATGTAGAACCGTTTTACATTGACCACGTTGAAAACTCATTTGGTGAAGTACTGTTTAAGGCAAACCCAAAAGTGATTTGTCAGCACGACTGCCCTCAAATGCCAGTACAGCCTGAAGATAAGTTTGCAGCCGAATTTGGTGAGCAAGATGTAACAACGGAAAACATTGCCCCTGATAACGCTCTAGAAAACGACACACCACAATATGCAAAACAAGTTATCTCTGCTCAAAATGCATTCATCATGCGCGAGATGATGTACAGCAATATCTGGGGTGGTGGCAGCTGGCGTGATGGTACAGGTTGGAACGGTACCGGCTGGCGAGCACAGAAACTGGAGCGTCGTGATATCGGTGGTAAAACGGGCACAACCAACGACTCAAAAGACACTTGGTATAACGGTTACGGTCCGGGTATTGTGGCTATTGCATGGGTTGGTTTTGATGATCACTCTCGCACGTTAGGCCGTACCACTGTGAACAGTAACCTAGGGAAAGGCCAAATTTCTGGTGCAGAATCTGGCGCGAAAACGGCAGAACCAGCTTGGATTGATTTCATGCGTGCTGCACTAGACGGAGTGCCTCAACAAGGTAAGAATATTCCAGACGATATCGTTCGAGTTCGTATCGATCGTGATAGTGGCCTACTGACTCATAAAGTTGATGGTTCATCCATGTTCGAATACTTCGAAAAAGGCACAGAACCAACCGAGTATGTCGGCAACAGCCTGGAAGACAGCATCTACTCTGGTGGTAGCGGCGGTGCAGAAGAACTGTTCTAATACCACGCAATACTAACAAAGAAAAAGGGAGCCGATTGGCTCCCTTTTGTTTATATCAGCATTTCAAAGCTAGGCTGCAATTGGTGCTTCTTTCGCTTCAAGAATATTTTTGATGGTCGCTGCTAAGGTTTCAAAGCGCGTACGCAATGGAGAGCCAGGACGGTAAACCAACACAATACTGCGTGATGGTGTTGGGTTCATTGCTGGCACGTAACACACGCCATCTTTTTTCTTTTCATGCGGCACAGACAACTGTGGCAACAGAGTAATCCCTGCTCCCGCCGCCACCATGTTACGCAGTGTTTCTAGGCTAGTCGCTTTAAAGCGCTCATCATCTTTCGCTCCTGCAGCAAAGCAGAAACCCAGAGCTTGGTCTCGTAAACAATGACCATCCCCCAAAGACAACACCGTCTTGCCATTGAGGTCGAGCATATCAATATGATCTAACCCAGCCCATTCGTGATCACAAGGTACCGCAACACTTAAAGGCTCGTTGTACACCTCAATTTCTTTAAAGGGCGCAGTCTCATCAACCGATGCTAAAACAAGACAATCTAACTTACCATCTTCTAATTGACGGACCAATTGGTGGGTCTGCGCCTCATGTAAAAACAGCTCCAAATCTGGAAACTCTTCTTTAAGGTGAGGAACTATTTTAGGTAGGAGGTAAGGACCAACGGTTGGGATAAAGCCAATGTGCATTGGGCCAGTCATGGCACCACTTTGACCGCTCGCCATATCTTTGAAGGTTTTTACTTCACTCAAAATACGTTTTGCTTGCTCAACCAACTGTAAACCAGAGTCAGTAAACAACACGCGACGACTGCTTCTTTCAAGCAGGGCAGTGCCTAACTCGTCTTCTAGTTTACGAATCTGGCCACTCAATGTTGGCTGACTAACAAAACAAGCTTCCGCTGCTTTTCGAAAATGCTTGTGCTCCGCAAGCGCCACCAAGTACTCAAAATCTCGAATATTCATAACGTACGATTCGCTTCTTGTTTGGCGATAGAAATAATCTATCAAAACCATAGCATTAAACGATTAGAGCTATCAAAGTTTTTTTTCAATAATGAGCTCAAGAAAACGAAACTGAGCGCTAAATAACGCTAAGCTCGATAATGAATTATTCATAGATTTAAAAGGAAATCATCATGTTTGCATCAAAAGAAGGTCAAGCTGTACCACAAGTTACTTTTCCTATCCGTAAAGGTGACGCATGGGTGAATGTAACCACGGAAGACTTGTTCAAAGACAAAACGGTTATCGTATTTAGCTTGCCTGGTGCTTTTACTCCGACGTGCTCATCAAGCCACCTACCACGTTACAACGAACTGTTCTCTGTATTTAAAGAACATGGCGTGGATGAGATTCTATGTGTTTCCGTAAACGATACATTCGTAATGAACGCATGGAAAGCTGACCAAGAAGCTGAAAACATCACTTTCATCCCAGATGGTAACGGTGAGTTTACAGACGGTATGGGTATGCTTGTAGATAAAAACGACATTGGTTTTGGTAAGCGTTCATGGCGTTACAGCATGCTAGTGAAAAACGGCGTAGTAGAAAAAATGTTCATCGAACCAAACGAGCCAGGCGACCCGTTCAAAGTATCTGATGCAGATACGATGATGAATTACATCGCTCCTGAGTACAAAACTCAAGAATCAATCACCGTATTCACTAAACCAGGTTGCCCTTTCTGTATGAAGGCGAAACAAAACTTGATTGACCACGGTCTTCAATATGAAGAAGTGATTCTGGGTAAAGACGCAACAACAGTAAGTCTACGTGCAATCTCTGGTCGCACAACGGTACCTCAAGTGTTCATCGGTGGTAAACACATCGGCGGTAGCGAAGAGCTAGAAACGTACCTAGGTTAATAATTTGCCTAATGGGCTTGAGTTGGCAATCTCGCTATCCAGAACTCAGCCCTTGGTCTCCCAGAGCATCCCTCGCCTGGGAGACCACCCCCTCAATCACTTCCTATGCTTAGTCTTGATAACTGGTTGTCTTCACCGTTCAACCAGTTATCAAGATTAATGAACTCAAATTCACTCATCCAAACTTAGTCACTTCAACTGCGTTTGGAAAAAACGAGAATCCATTATGAAACAGTTAAATGTCGACGTGGCAATTATTGGTGGTGGTACAGCTGGTCTTGGCGCCTACCGCGCAGCAAAATCACACACAGACAGCGTTGTGATGATCGAAGGTGGCCCTTACGGCACAACATGTGCTCGTGTCGGATGCATGCCGTCGAAACTTTTGATCGCCGCTGCTGAAAGCGTACACCAAATCGAGAAAGCACCGGGCTTTGGTGTACACCCACAAGGCGACATTTACATTAATGGTCGTGAAGTCATGGACCGAGTAAAGCGAGAACGTGACCGCTTTGTAGGCTTTGTGTTGGAAGGCGTCGATGAGATTCCTGCTGAAGATAAAGTGTCGGGTTATGCTAAGTTTACCAACGACAACACGTTAATCGTTGATGATCACACTCAAATCACAGCTAAGCGTATTGTGATAGCAACCGGTTCGCGTCCTGCTTACCCTGCTGTATGGAATGAGCTCGGCGACCGCTTAGTGATTAACGATGATGTGTTCGATTGGGATGACTTGCCAGAATCCGTTGCAGTATTTGGTCCGGGTGTGATTGGTCTTGAATTGGGTCAAGCGTTGCATCGCTTAGGCGTAAATGTGAAGCTATTTGGTCTTGGTGGTCAAGTAGGACCATTGACCGACCCTGAAGTGATGGCGTATGCCGATAAAGCCTTCAAAGAAGAGTTCTATCTTGATGCCGATGTAAAAGTCGAAAGCATAAAACGTATTACTTCACCAGAAAATGACGGTGAAGATAAGGTCGAAATCCAATTCATCAACCACGATGGTGAACTAGAAACCTTTATTGTCGATTACGTATTGGCAGCAACCGGTCGTCGCCCGAATGTGGATAAACTCGCGATTGAAAACACCAATGTGGCACTGGATGAGCGCGGCGTACCAACGGCGGATCATTACACTCTGCAAACCTCGGTAGAGAGCATCTTTATCGCGGGTGATGCAAGCAATCAAATTCCATTATTACACGAAGCGGCAGATCAGGGGCGTATTGCTGGCGACAACGCAGGTCGTTTCCCTGATATTCGTGCAGGCCTGCGCCGCTCGCCAATCTCAGCAGTGTTCTCTGATCCACAAATTGCTATGGTAGGAGAAACCTTCAAGCAACTAGAAACGCGTTTTGGCACATGTAGCTGTTTCGCTACCGGTCAAGTATCGTTTGAAAATCAAGGTCGCTCACGCGTTATGCTTCGAAATAAAGGCATTCTGCATGTCTATGGGGAACAAGGTACTGGTCGCTTCTTGGGCGCAGAAATGATGGGACCAAACGCCGAACACCTAGCCCACCTGCTTGCTTGGGCACACCAAAATAAAATGACAGTATCTGAAATGCTTGATATGCCATTTTACCACCCTGTGATTGAAGAAGGCGTTCGCACTGCGCTACGAGATTTGAATGCGAAGCTCCACTTAGGTCCAGAGATGATCAAACATTGTCTTGATTGTGGACCTGGTTGCTAACGCTCATTCTCTTTACCTCTCCCAGACAAACAAAAGCCTCGTCATAGACGAGGCTTTCTCATTCCAACTCTATCAGTTCAAACTGAGCAAAGTGGTTGTTTATGCAGTCATCATTGCGTAACGGCTAACAAGCACAATGGCAGTAAATCCAATTGTGAAGAAACCACCAGCAAGGCCTAGTGCTACTTTAAGTTCTGTCGACATTATTATTTTCCTATTGTCTGGCTGACAGCGAACCATACACCAATTACGTGCTACACATTTTTAACCAAGTTAATTTTCCATTTTTGGTTCGATAGACACGACATAGAAACCAGACAAAGAGAAACTCAAACATGAGTTAGCCGTTATAATCAGGAACAAATAGATAGTGTGGATGAACAATGGCTTGTCGAAGTTGCCAAGAGCATTGGTTTTGGAAAAAGATCGGACGTTGCCAGCGATGCATGGATCAACTGACGGTACTTTCCGTCTTATGTTGGATCGTGTGGTGGTTTGCATTTAAAGATGATCCGCAAACTATTGAATCGATCGCGCTGATCTTTGCCGGATTTGCATTTAACGGCTTACTGTTTTTGCACCTATGGATGCGCTTTGTGGTTTTGCCGTGGCAGCGCCGTCATGGAAAACAAAGTAAGGATGATCATCACTCAGATGACAGATAGAAAAAAGCCCCAAAACCAATACCGGTCTTGGGGCTCTCTTAGATTCTTCTAAGAAAAAGCAGTGGTACTTTAATAGACCGGGCTTCCTCTCAAAGGTTCCAAGTTTTTTTCCAATTTTTTTAGTATTTTCTTAAATACTAATAGAATCATCAACCTAGGCTACGTTACTTTTCTGGATCAATTGTTCGAACAAGTTGATCTCTAGTGCAACTTCATCACACGCATGCTGACGTGGACACTGATCGCAATCTTTCAGCACTTTCTCAGGCAACAATGACTTCGAGGTTGGCAAGAAGCTCTGCTTCATAAAGAATTCAGGCGTACGTGTCAGCACAAAGACTTTCTTGATAGCCATCTGACGTGCTTTCTCAACCAGATAGTTCACAATCGCACTCCCCTGCCCTTGGCCTTGCCAACCGGCTTCAATACCGAGAGAGCGAATCTCTGCCAACCCTGAGTCATAGACATACAAAGATGCACAGCCAGTTACCTCTCCGTGGTGCTCGGCAACTGCGAAGGAGCCAATATCACGTACCAACTCATTGCGTGAGCGCGGTAGGTTTTCCCCCATATTCGCCCAATAAGCAACCATACCTTCTACGGTTTCAATATCGGTTAGACGAGCAGGTCGAACTTTCACTGCTGATGTATCACGTTGAGAAAGGCGCTTGTCTGCTTGATCGACGGCGAAAGCAACTTGCTGAGGCGCGACACCACCAAGTGCACAACGCTTCTCTAGGCACGAATCAATGGTAAGAATGTCATACACATCCGCTTCAATCACTTCAGAGAAAGCTTTCAGCTCTTCAATCGACAATTCTTCCAACGCACAGCCTTTGGCAATAGCACCGACCACAGCGACACCGACAATATGGTGCGCTTCACGGAATGGGATGCCTTTCGCCACTAGATAATCTGCCAATTCGGTAGAGTTTGCGTAACCTTGTTTCGCCGCTTCTAGCGTACGCTCACCATTGACTTTGATGCCATCAAAACAAAGTGCCGCCATTTCCATGCAATCGTTCCATGTATCGAGCGCATCGAACAGACCTTCTTTATCTTCCTGCATGTCTTTGTTGTAGGCCAATGGTAACGCTTTAACCGTCATCATCATGCCAGCAAGTGCGCCGTACACACGCCCCGTCTTACCACGAATAAGCTCTAGTGCATCTGGGTTTTTCTTCTGTGGCATCAGAGAAGAACCTGACGTCACGGTATCGGCTAATTCAATAAAGTTAGATTCACCCGAATTGTAGAAGATCATATCTTCTGCTAAACGCGAAAGGTGCAACATCGAGATAGACGCCACAGACATCAACTCCATCACGTGGTCACGGTCAGAAACCGAGTCCAACGAGTTACGTGTTGCGCGATGGAAACCGAGATTGTGAGCTAACTCTTCACGATCGATTGGGTAAGCGGTGCCCGCAAGCGCTCCAGAACCAAGTGGACACGTGTCCAAACGCTTAAGGGCATCACTCAAACGTGAGTAATCACGCTCAAACATTTCCACGTAAGCCAAACACCAGTGCGCAAACGTCACAGGTTGAGCACGTTGCAAGTGAGTGTAACCAGGAAGAACGGTGCCTTGATGTTGCTTGGCAACACCAACCATCTGAGTTTGCAGGCGATCAAGCGCAATTAACAATTGCTGACCTTGCTGGCGACACCAAAGTTTAAGGTCGGTTGCCACTTGGTCATTACGAGAACGGCCCGTGTGTAGCTTTTTACCTAGGTCACCGACCTTGTTGATCAGTTGCTGCTCTACCCAAGAGTGGATATCTTCCGCATCTGAGCGCAAGATTTGATGTGGGTCTTCCATCACTTCCAGCTTGAGCTCATTCAGTGCCAGCTCAAGCTTTTGTTGTTCTTCTGCAGATAACACGTCAACAGAAAGCAATGCTTTAGACCACGCAATTGAGCCTACGATGTCTTGCTCAGCCAATCGGTAATCGAAACGCAATGAATCGTTGAAGTCTTTAAATCTGGTGTCTGCCGCTTGGGTAAATCTTCCGCCCCATAATGCCATTGCGTTTCTCCTGATGACTATTGCTTACGCTAACGTGTTCTTCATTAAGTGTTGACCAAATCGGTGGTCATTTGCTCACTTTTTCTTATGTCTCAACGTTACGATAATCACGGATAAAAATAAAGTAGAAATTCAATATTTTTACATATTTATTCATGGTTATTTTATTTTTATGCCAATGAGGTCAGCAAAAACGAAAAAGACCTGCCAATAGTGGCAGGTCTCTTATCTTATAAGGCGTTAAATTGGCTTATTTTTTCTGGCTGTTCAGCGCACGAATACGGCTTGATAGCGAGTAAAGACGGATAAAGCCTTCAGCATGGCTTTGGTCATAAACTTCATCTTCACCAAAAGTAGCAAACTCTTCAGAGTACAAACTGTTATCCGAACGTTTTTGCGTTACCGTTGCGTGGCCTTTGTAAAGCTTCACAACCACTTCGCCATTCACGTCTTGCGCGAGCTCTTCAGAAGCCGCAAGGATAGACTTACATAGCGGCGTGAACCAACGACCATCATAAACAAGGTGCGATGCTTTCAGACCAAGCTCCTCACGGAATTCAAATGACGCTTTGTCCAGCACCAGTTGCTCTACGGCACGCAGCGCTTCCATCATGATGGTGCCACCCGGAGTTTCGTAGCAACCACGAGACTTCATACCCACTAGACGGTTTTCGACAATATCGATACGACCAACGCCGTGCTTCGCACCTTTTTCGTTTAGGTAAACCAACGCGTTGTATGGTGTCATCGCTTCACCATCTACCTCAACAACTTCACCTTTCGCTACTTTCAGCGTCACGGTTTCCGCTTCATTCGGTGCTTGCTCTGGATCTACAGTCCAAGCCCAGCAATCTTCATTTGGCGCATTCCATGTATCTTCTAAAACGCCACCTTCAGTAGAAATGTGCCATGCGTTCGCATCACGCGAGTAGATCTTAGTAAGAGAAGCCGTACAAGGGATATTGCGCTCTGCTAGGTAATCCAGACATTCTTCACGGCTCACTAGATCCCACTCACGCCAAGGCGCAATAACATGCAGATCTGGTGCTAGTGCTGCAAATGCACCTTCAAAACGTACTTGGTCGTTACCTTTACCGGTACAGCCATGACACAGGGCGTCTGCGCCAACTTTACGTGCAACTTCAACCTGCGCTTTAGCAATGATTGGACGCGCCATTGATGTTCCTAGTAGGTATTTACCTTCGTAGTAAGCGCCTGTTTTTAGTGTCGGGTAAATGTAGTCTGCGACCATTTCTTCTTTCAGGTCAGCGATATAGCACTCTGAAGCACCTGAAGCTTTTGCTTTCGCTTCAATACCTTCTAGCTCCTCTGCACCTTGACCAACATCGGCAACGAAAGCCACCACTTCACAGTCGTAGTTCTCTTTTAGCCACGGGATGATTACTGAAGTATCTAGACCGCCTGAGTATGCGACTACCACTTTATTTACGTTCACTTTGCTCATGTTTTTTCTCCAAACTTAACTGGCGCTGCTCTCGGCGGTCAGTGCCAACCACTTCCTAATGTTGAATTCTTTAACTGTTTTGCTTCTGCTTTATTGCGGCAGAAACTGCGTTCCAATACTTTCACCCGCGAATAGCTGGTTCAGTTTCTCTGGGTAACGCCATGTCGCGACTTCGATAGGACGACCAAGATCATTGGCTGCCTCCAAAGCGGCTTTAACTTTGACGATCATGCCGTCGGTGATTACTTGCCCTTGGATCAATGCATCGGCTTCTTGCTCGGATAGCGTTTTGATCAGGTGACCTTTGCCATCGAGCACACCGCTAACATCAGACAGAAGTACTAACTCCGCATCTAGTGCGCCCGCTACCGCTACCGCAGCTTGGTCAGCATTCACATTCATCATCTGACCTTTTCCAGTCAGACCAATTGAGCTGATGATCGGCAGTGCACCTGCGCTTAGCACCGCTTGTAAAAGGGTTGAATCACCTGGTGATGCTTTGCCTACAGCGCCTAGCTCTGGATCAAGTACTTCAACATGACATAACCCACCATCGGCGAGACTAAGACCCACTGCATTCAGACCATCCGCAATCGCTTGACCTTGAAGCAATTTGTTTGCTGTGCCTGCAAGCGCACCTGCAATCACAGGAATTTGCTCATAAGGCGTTACGCGAAGACCGTTTTTCTTTACGGTTTCAAGCTGAAGCTTTGCCATCAACTCATCAACTAGGTAGCCACCGCCATGAACGATGGCGATTTGTCGCTGTGCTGATTTTTGGTATGCCGCAATAGCAGCAAACAGTTGGCTTAAGGTTTGAGTGCAAGATAGAGCTGCACCACCGAGCTTAATGACTAAAGGAGCTTGATTGGTTTGCGTCATCGCATTTCCCTCTTTCAACGACTACAGCAACGCTGTCAGTTCTGGGTAACCGTAATGAATATTGAGACATTGCATCGCTTGACTCGATGCACCTTTAAGTAGGTTGTCGATCGCAGAAATCACAATGATGTGTTCGCCTTGCACCTTCCAGCCGATATCACAGAAAGGAGTATTTTCGACATCCTGAATACGTGGAATACCATCACCTTTAAGACGAACCGCAGGCTTGCCTTGGTAAGCTTGTTCAAACGCTTTCGCCACTTGTGTTTCCGTCACGCCTTGCGAAAGTTTCATGGTGATCGTGGCAAGAATGCCGCGCTTAAAGTTGCCTAGGTGTGGAGTAAAAATCACATCGCAACCCAAATGCTGAGCAATCTCTGGTTGGTGACGATGGTTAAAGACACCGTAAGGTTGCAAGCTCACTTCGCAGAAGCTGTTAACCATGGAAGCTTTACGCCCTGCACCTGACACACCACTGGTTGCGTTAATCACAGGCCATTGGTTGGTATCCAGTAATGCGTGTTCTAATAAAGGTTTGATTGCAAGCTGTGAAGCGGTTGGGTAGCAACCTGCCACTGCAATCAAAGGAGTGGTTTTTATTGATTCTTGGTTCCACTCTGCTAAGCCGTATGCAGCTTTATCTAGCCAGTTGTTATATTGATGTTCGAAGCTATAAAAGGTGTTGTAGAAGCCTTCGCTTTTCACACGGAATGCACCGGATAAATCGAATACCTGACAGCCTGCCTCTAAGAAAATTGGGGCTAAGTCGTGGCTCACTTCATGTGCTGTAGCCAGAAAGACCACATCTGACGCTTGAGCAACCTGCTCAGGGTCAGTCAGCGGCGAAACTGGCATATCAATCACACCCGCTAACTTGCCGTGCAATTGAGCAATGTTCTTTCCTGCATCTACGCTATTGGCGGAAACGTATAAACCTGATAGCGTGAGTTCAGGGTGTTTGTTGACCATTAAAGCCAACTCTGCGCCGGTGTAGCCGCTGGCTCCGATAATCGTGGTTTTTAGCATTACATGACATCCATATACTTAAGGCTGAAAATGACTATTCATATTTAATTTTTGCTTTATTTTGATTTTTTATTCAATAAATATGATTTAATATGTGTTTTACATTTTTGTGCTCTGTCTGTCAACAGGAGAATTGAAGAATCCATGCAATTACCAAGTTTTCTAGAGGTCTATGAAGGACTGATCAGTACCTCTTCGATAAGCTCAACCGATCCAAGTTGGGATCAAGGCAATGCCAAAGTGATCGAGAAGCTGGCATCTTGGTTTAAAGATCTTGGCTTTAGTGTTGAAGTGATCGAAGTGGAACCAGGCAAACACAATATGATCGCACGTATGGGTGAAGGTGAAGGTGAAGGCGGCTTACTTCTCGCAGGCCATAGTGATACCGTTCCATTTGATGAAGGACGTTGGAGTTTTGACCCACATAAGCTGACCGAGAAAGACAACCGCTTTTACGGTTTAGGTACTGCGGATATGAAAGGCTTCTTTGCCTTTATTTATGAAGCGGTAAAGAAAGTCGACTGGAGTAAACAAACCAAGCCGCTGTATGTGTTGGCGACCTGTGATGAAGAAACCACCATGCTGGGTGCGCGTCATTTCACTGAGAACGCACCTTTTAAACCGGATTACTGCATCATTGGTGAACCCACCAGCCTTGTACCCATTCGAGGTCACAAAGGACATGTGGCAAATGCTATTCGCGTAACAGGTAAATCCGGTCACTCATCGGATCCTGCACTTGGTGTCAACGCCATTGAAATCATGCATGAGGTCATGTTTGCCATGATGCAACTGCGTGACAAGCTAGTGAAAGAGTACCACCACCCTGGTTTTGCCATTCCAAGCCCTACCCTAAACCTCGGTCATATTCATGGCGGTGACAGTGCAAACCGGATTTGCGGTTGCTGCGAACTGCATTATGACGTGCGTCCTCTTCCTGGTATTAGCCTTGATGGTTTGGAGAACATGCTGCGCGGAGCCTTGAAAGAAGTGGAAGCGAAATGGCCAGGGCGATTAGAAATCATTCCCCTGCACGAGCCAATTCCGGGGTACGAATGCCAACACGACCACCCATTTATCGGTGGTGTAGAAGAGATCTGCCAAACCAGTTCAGAAACCGTTAACTACTGTACTGAAGCACCATTTCTTCAACAGTTGTGTCCAACACTGGTTTTAGGTCCCGGCTCGATTGACCAAGCTCACCAACCTGATGAGTTCTTGTCATTCGACTTTATCGACCCAACCATCGACGTGTTATCACGTGCGATGGTGAAATATTGTTGTTAGTCGCATTCTGTACTTTCCTCACAATGCAGCTCGATTGAGCTGCATTTTGTTATCTGCGCCACGCCCCCTCTAGCACGCTATATCCTTCTTTTAGAGCGTTATTTTGTAATTAATTTTCACTTCTCCTTCGATAAGCTGACCTATTTTTGCTCTAAATCAGGAGAGAAGTGGAATAATTGCAATCTATGCGTGCTTTATTTGACTAGAACTGGTGCTTTTCGCTAGATTGGAGTCTTAACAAGGACAATGGATGTAGTTTTTTTACGAGGCAGGATGACAATGAACGAGAAATACGCCGCACTCAAAAGCAATGTGCGCATGCTGGGCCACTTACTGGGCAACACAATTCGCGATGCCCACGGCGAAGAAATCTTCGAGAAAGTGGAAACCATTCGTAAATTATCCAAATCGGCTCAAGCTGGAAATAATGCTGACAGAGACAGCTTAATCGAAGAGATTAAAAGCTTGCCAGATGAGCAATTGACGCCCGTGACCCGCGCGTTCAACCAATTTCTAAACCTGACCAATATTGCTGAGCAATACCACACCATTTCACGCCATTGTGAAGAGCATATCTGCGAACCTGACGCAATTAACTCGCTGTTCTCAAAGCTGGTGCAAAATGATGTGAGCAAGCTAGACACGGCACAAGCGGTTCGCGACCTGAACATTGAATTGGTTCTAACTGCGCACCCGACCGAAATCACTCGTCGAACCATGATCAATAAGCTGGTGAAGATCAACGAGTGCCTATCTAAGCTTGAGCTGAGCGATCTCTCTTTCAAAGAGCGTAAGAAAACTGAACGTCGCCTTGAACAACTTATCGTTCAAAGCTGGCACTCTGACGTTATCCGTCAGCAGCGCCCGACACCGCTTGATGAAGCTAAATGGGGCTTTGCAGTGGTCGAAAACTCACTATGGGAAGCCGTACCTGACTTCTTACGTGAAATGAACGACCGCCTGAAATCTTACCTTGGCGAAGGTCTGCCAATTGATGCTCGCCCAGTGCACTTCTCTTCTTGGATGGGTGGTGACCGCGACGGTAACCCATTTGTAACCCACAGCGTGACTCGTGAAGTACTGCTTCTATCTCGCTGGAAAGCAGCTGACCTATATCTTAACGACATCAACGAATTGATCAGCGAACTGTCAATGACAGTGTGCAACGATAAAGTCCGTGAGCTTGCAGGTGAAGATCAACACGAACCATACCGTGCGATTCTGAAACAACTTCGCTCACTATTGAACGAAACTAAAGACATTCTAGACGCGAAAGTTCACGGCCAGAAATTGGCAGTCAAAGCACCTCTGCAAAAAGTAGAGCAGCTTTGGGAACCACTTTACGCGTGTTACCAATCGCTAAACGAATGTGGCATGGGCGTGATTGCCAACGGCTCACTGCTGGATACGCTGCGCCGCGTTAAAGCATTCGGTATCCACCTAGTTCGTCTCGATATTCGTCAAGAAAGTACTCGTCATGCTGATGTGCTTTCTGAATTGACTCGTTACCTAGGCATTGGTGACTATGAGCAGTGGAGCGAGCAAGACAAGATTGCTTTCTTAACCAACGAACTTGCATCTAAGCGCCCTCTTCTACCTCGCGACTGGGAGCCATCAGAGCCAGTTAAAGAGGTTTTGGATACCTGTAAGATTGTGGCAGCACAACCTCGCGAAGCGTTTGGTGCTTACGTTATCTCAATGGCACGTACCGCTTCTGACGTACTTGCCGTGCATCTACTGCTACAAGAAGCGGGTTGCCCTTACCGCATGGACGTATGTCCACTGTTCGAAACGCTAGACGATTTGAACAACGCAGAAGCGGTAATCAAGCAGCTGATGGGCATTGATCTATACCGCGGCTTTATCCAAAACCACCAAATGGTGATGATTGGCTACTCTGACTCTGCAAAAGATGCAGGCGTAATGTCAGCAGGTTGGGCGCAATACCATGCGATGGACTCTCTGGTTAAGGTTGCAGAAGAAGAAGGCGTTGAACTCACACTATTCCACGGTCGCGGCGGTACAATTGGTCGTGGTGGTGCGCCGGCTCACGCTGCACTACTATCTCAACCACCTAAGAGCCTGAAAGGCGGTCTGCGCGTAACCGAACAAGGTGAGATGATCCGCTTTAAGCTGGGTCTACCTGATGTCGCAGTCAACAGCTTCAACTTGTATGCAAGTGCAATCCTAGAAGCGAACCTACTGCCGCCACCAGAGCCTAAACAAGAGTGGCGTGACTTAATGGATGTGCTGTCCGAGGTGAGCTGTGAAGCCTACCGTAGCGTCGTTCGTGGTGAGCCAGACTTCGTGCCTTACTTCCGCCAAGCAACACCTGAACTTGAGCTAGGTAAACTGCCTCTAGGTTCTCGCCCTGCAAAACGTAACCCGAATGGTGGCGTGGAAAGTTTACGTGCGATTCCTTGGATCTTCTCTTGGAGCCAAAACCGTTTGGTTCTTCCAGCATGGCTAGGGGCTGGTGAAGCGATTCAATACTCAGTAGACAAAGGCCATCAGGCACTACTGGAAGAAATGTGTCGTGAATGGCCATTCTTCTCGACTCGTCTAGGTATGCTTGAGATGGTGTACACCAAGTGCAACATGGACATCTCTCGTTACTATGATCAGCGCTTAGTTGAGGAGCAGCTTCAACCGCTGGGTGATCGCTTACGAGATCAACTTCAACAGGACATTAAGTCTGTCCTGAACGTAGAAAACAACGAGAACTTGATGCAAAGCGATCCTTGGGGACTAGAATCCATTCGCCTACGTAACATCTACGTAGAGCCATTGAACATGCTTCAAGCTGAATTGCTGTACCGTACTCGCCAGACTGAAGTATCTTCTGCAAACTTAGAAGAAGCACTGATGGTAACCATTGCAGGTATTGCAGCTGGTATGCGTAACACAGGCTAACCAAGCTACGCATAAAGAACCAAAGGCTGAGTTAATACTCAGCCTTTGTTACTACTAACCAATCACTTCTACTATTTGAGCAATACGCAACCAGATATTTAATCCAAGAAAAAAACAAAAAGTCCCCACCAAACAACATAAAACACTACACAAAAACACTATTGAGTATTTTATTAGTTTTTTTGGGTAATTTTGTCCTACTATTCCACTTCATGCTTATTATTTATATACTACTTGCCTGCTGGAAGCTCACAAATCCAATCAAATAGGCTCCAGCTCGATGGAAACACCCATCACTCTAGGTGATAAACGGCTTTAAGGTGACAGGACCAACATTGTTGGTGCTATTTACACATAAAAAACTCAAGCGTCAGAAAGAGCGCAAATGAAAGTGTAAGTAGCTTGTTTACAAGTTTATTGACCATTTGGATTGAAGACATGTCATTACCACACGTAATTTTAACTGTTCTTAGCACTCGCGACGCAACCGGTTACGACATCACTAAAGAATTCTCAGCTAGCATCGGTTACTTCTGGAAAGCAAGTCACCAACAAGTTTACCGTGAACTAAACAAAATGGCTGAGAAAGAGCTGGTTACTTGCGTACTTGAACCGCAAGAAGGCAAACCTGACCGTAAGGTTTACTCAATTACTGACGCTGGCCGTGGCGCCTTAGGTGAGTGGTTCGATCAACCAACAGCACACCCAACAGTACGTGATGAGTTCTCTGCTAAGCTAATGGCTTGTGCAGTGCAACCTGCGACACCGTTTCGTGACCAACTTTCTGAACTTGTGGAAGAGTCTCGTAAACTGGTTTCTCATTACAAAGAGATTGAAGCCGCGTACTACGCAACACCATCAACACTAGACAAACAAGCACGACTAGAGCGTCTAACACTTCGTCGTAACTTAATGCTACGTGAAGCGTGGATTAACTGGGCAGAAGAAGTGCTAACAGAACTTGAAGTGATTGGCTAATTCGTCGCTTTGAATAAAACGAAAAAGGCTTGCCGATGGGCAAGCCTTTTGTCTATCTGGGGAAAACGTATTAAGCGCCTACTGCGACTTGTGGGCGAACACCGAGCGTATGGCATAGTGCATAAGTCATCTCTGCACGGTTAAGTGTGTAGAAGTGGAAGTCCTTCACGCCTTCACGGCTTAAGACACGCACCATATCAATCGCTTGGCTAGCACCAACAAGCTGACGCGTCACAGGATCATCATCCAAACCTTCAAACTGTTTGCTCATCCAACCCGGCACTTTCACGTTGTTCTGCGCAGCGAAGCGAGACGCTTGTTTGAAGTTTGATACAGGCAAGATCCCCGGAACGATTTCTACATCAATCCCTGCCGCTACACAGCGATCACGGAAGCGTAGGTAAGATTCCACATCAAAGAAGAATTGGGTAATTGCACGGTTTGCCCCTGCTTCAACCTTACGCTTTAAGTTAAGCAGATCCGATTGTGCGCTTTTCGCTTCTGGGTGTACTTCTGGGAATGCTGCCACTGAGATATCAAAATCATGGCGTGCTTTAAGCAGCTCTACCAAGTCTGACGCATACATATCTGGCGCACCACCACCTGGTGGAATATCACCGCGCAGCGCAACAATGTTCTTGATACCGTTATTCCAGTAATCGTCAGCAATGTCGATCAATTCATCACGAGTTGCGTCGATACACGTTAGGTGAGGCGCAGCAACAAGACCCGTCGCTGCTTTGATTTCTTTGATGATAGAGTGGGTTCTGTCACGCTCGCCTGAATTTGCGCCATAAGTAACAGAAACGAATTTCGGTTGAAGAGTTTTAAGGCGGTGCACTGAGTTCCACAGTGTTTCTTCCATCTTTTCACTGCTTGGTGGGAAAAACTCAAATGAGACGTTGATATTGTCTGATAGTTCAGCGATATTCTGGTTTAAGGCATCAATATGCCCTGCATGTGTGTATCCCATCTTACTCTCCCTGTGGCAACTCCACCACGAAATCAAAATCCTTAAATCGACGTTTAGACGTCTATATGTCTCCAGAATGTATTGAATATGATTTAATGTCAACCTTGTGATTATGAATTTTTCTCAAGTTAATAATTAGGATAGTTCAAGTTCCTAAGTGACAACCTCATCGCCTAACTCTGTGATTCAGTATGGCATTATCAAGACAATAAAAAACCCCGGAAGCCATCCGAGGTTTTGTGGTAGTTCGCAAAATTGGGCTTAGTAAGATTTAGAATAAGCCAGCTAGGCGATTAAGATCAGATTGAATCGCACCGGCCGTCACTTCACGTCCTGCGCCCGGACCACGAATCACTAATGGGTTGTCTTTGTACCATTTACTCTCAATTGCGAAAATGTTGTCACACGGTAGTAAGTTCGCTAAAGCATGCTCTCGTGATAGTGCCTCAACTCCTACCGTTGCTTTACCGTTACGCTCGAGACGGGCGACATAACGTAGCACTTGGTCGTTTCTTTGAGCTTTAGTTAGGCGCTCTTGCAGGATTTCACTTAAGGTATCACCTTGGTCAAAGAAAGCGTCTAGGCTCAAATCTCGCAACTCTTCTGGTACCAACGATTCGACCTTCACACTTTCAGGTTCAATATCCAAACCAGACTCACGAGCTAAGATAACCAACTTTCGCATCACATCAGAACCATCTAAATCTGAGCGAGGATCGGGCTCAGTCAAACCTTGCTGCCATGCTAAGTCGACTAGTTCAGTAAATGGTACCGAACCATCAAATTGTTGGAATAACCAAGATAGCGTACCTGAGAAGATACCCGACAGTGCGACAATCTCGTCACCGCTTTCACGCAAATCTCGAACGGTGTGATTTATTGGTAGCCCCGCACCAACCGTCGCGTTGTATAGCCAATGACGGCCAATCTTAGCGAAAGCATCTTGTACTTGATGGTAATACTGACTATCAGCTGAACCTGCCACCTTGTTCGCCGAGATAAGATGAATACCTTGCTGTGCAATTTCTACATAACGTGCCGCCAGATCTTTACTCGCAGTGACATCCAGTACCACCGCTTCGTCGAAATTTTGAATCGCACCGAGCTTAGTTAGCCAATTGCTATCATTCTCTATGCTTTCATCATCAAAGCGCTGAGCAACCGTTGCTGCATCAATCCCGTTTTCATCAAACCAGTAAGTTTGGCTATCTACCACCGCCACTAAATCAAAGCTCATGCCGTGGCGTTTTTCGAGCTCTTCTTTTTGCTCTGCGAACAGTGATAACCAACTTGAACCAATATTACCTTTACCACACAAGGCAACCGCTACGCGCTTTTGCGCTTGAAACAGCTGACTATGAATACTTTGTACTAACTCTTCCACTTCGGCTCGGCGTAATACTGCGACGAGACTCAGCCCTGATTGTGCCTCTGAGATAAATTCAACCGGAGAGTCTTTTAACTGCTGATAAAAACCAAAGCAATGATTGGCGTTTTTCGTGACCCCTGCACCTACCGCTGCGAGCAGTGAGTAACCCTCTTTCAGTTTAATTTCAGCTTCAACCGCCAACTCTTGAAGGTAAGCCAATGCACCACCGGCTATCTCGGACGTGTACGCTAAGCGCAATGTCTGTTGGTCTTCTTGCGCTTCAAATGCTAGTGGCTCTAATTGAGCGCGCTTTAACGCTTGCAACACTTCTTTCTGCGCTCGCTCAAAATCATGACCATGCACAAATGAAAGTTGCACGAGTAACACTTCATCAAGAGAGGTAATGATTTTAGCGCCACGACCAGATGCTAATACACGCTCAATTCGGGTTGAGCCAGACTCCGGTTGATAGCTGCATTTGAGGTTCAAATCCATCGTACTTTGAGCAACAGGTTGAAGCGTGCGACTGTGCAATACCGGAGCAGCTAAGCGAGCAAGTTCACTTGCTTCATCTAAACGTAGT
Organism: Vibrio sp. 10N.222.52.B12; assembly: GCF_002875385.1. NCBI lineage: Bacteria > Pseudomonadati > Pseudomonadota > Gammaproteobacteria > Vibrionales > Vibrionaceae > Vibrio > Vibrio sp. 10N.222.52.B12. Next base: position 47,703 of record NZ_MDAW01000174.1, read on the forward strand.
AGGGGCAACAAGCATGCATCAGAGACTAAACGTGGATCCGCACTATACACACCTGCGACATCACTCCAAATAGTAACAGTACTAGCTTCTGCCAGTGCACCAATGACCGTAGCCGAGTAATCAGAACCATTACGACCTAACAGTACTGTCTCTCCCGCCTCATTCTGTGCCATAAACCCTGTGATAATCACTCGCTGATGATTATGTTGTGCCAATGCTTCTCTAATTAGAGCGTAAGAACGAGCGCGGTCGACTTCTGGCTGTGTACCTACTTCTGCACGTAAAAAGGTACGAGAGTCTTGTGCAACCGCCGGCAAACTCTGCTGCGACAGCAATGCAGCAAGTAAGCGTGAAGACCATACCTCACCATGTCCAAGCACTGCGGCTTTTTGAGCTTCTGTTAACGGAGCCGTTAACTCTGCTAGAGTACTGAATTCATCTTGAAGGGAAGCAAGCAGTTGCGTCTGTGCCTCACCTGTTAACAAAGCTTCTACCAATTCAGTTTGGAAGTGTCTCAAGCTTTGTAATGCTTCATGCGCAACACGACCGTCTTTATCTAAACCTTCAAGAAACTCGATCAAGCGATTGGTGGTTTTCCCTGCCGCAGACACCACGACTAAATCATTTTCGGCTGAATACTCTTTTAGTATTTCAACCACACGTAAATAGCATTCGGGGTTGGCTAAACTGCTGCCGCCAAATTTATGCAGCTGACGTTGTACACTCATGACTTTTCTCTCTCCCGATTACTGTGCTGCTTTTAAAAATGCTTGCTCAAGATCGGCGATCAAATCCTGTGCATCTTCAAGACCAACGGATAAGCGCAGTAACTGTTGAGAAACACCAGCTTCAGCTAATGCCGCTTCCCCCATCGCGCGATGTGTCATCGATGCAGGATGACAAATCAAGCTTTCAACCCCACCCAAGGACTCAGCTAACGAAAACAATTCCAGCTCTTTTACAAACACTTTGAGTTGTTCAAATGATCCTGCGAATTCGAAGCTCAACATAGAGCCAAAACCGGATTGCTGCTTCTTGGCGATGTCATGTCCAGGATGCTCTGGCAAACTTGGGTGATAAATCTGTGCAACTAACGATTGAGTCTGTAAGTAAGCAAGTACATCTTGAGAACTTTCTTCATGAACTCGCATTCGCGCACCCAGCGTACGAATTCCTCTTAATGTCATGTAACTGTCGAATGGTGTTCCCGTCGCCCCAATGCAATTGCCCCACCACGCCAGCTCTTCTGCATGCTCTTCACTCTTAGTGATCACCACACCACCAATAACGTCGGAGTGACCGTTAATGTATTTCGTCGTAGAGTGGATAACAAAATCCGCACCTAGCTCCAAAGGCTTTTGGTACACAGGTGTCAAAAAGGTATTGTCCACGGCAACCAGTGCACCGACTTGTTTTGCCTTTTCACACACAGCGGCAATATCGACCACGCGCACAAGCGGGTTTGACGGTGTTTCTAGCAAGATAAGCTTTGGTTTTTTCGCAATCGCCGCATCAAGAGCTTGCTGATCCGACTGATCGACAAACTGCACTTTAAAATCACCCTTGTTCGCACGAGTATTGAAAAGACGATAGGTACCGCCGTAGCAATCGTGCGGCGCTACAATTAGATCATCAGGACCAAGAAACGTCGATACCCAAAGGTTTAATGCTGATGTACCACAGTTAGTAACAACCGCTCCTTTGCCTGATTCAAGCTCGTACAATGCTTGCTCTAGTAAGCCTCGGTTAGGGTTACCAGAACGGGTATAATCGTATTCAGGCACTTCACCAAATGCAGGGAAGCCATAGTTAGTAGAAAGGTAAATAGGTGGTACAACAGCGTTGTATTGGCTGTCTGACTCGATACCAGTGCGTACAGCAATGGTCGCAGGCTTACGGGTGCTCATGGGTGTATCCTTTCACGGGTGGTGACATCTAAATGGGAATGCGCTATATCTAGCTTGTATTGCTCAATTGATTAACACTCTTCCCTAACTATTAACCTCACTTTACTTGTCTAAAAATGAGACGTCAACACTTCTAGACGTCTATATGTCTTTGCTTATGGCAGTAAATGCAGCTAAAATCAGCACCTATATTTATTTTTCTAACTTATTACATTAATGAAGGTGCGCAATGGCTGACTGGAATGGCGAATACATTAGCCCGTATGCTGAGCACGGTAAAAAAAGCGAACAAGTGAAAAAGATTACCGTCTCAATCCCGCTAAAAGTTTTAAAAGTGCTGACTGATGAGCGAACACGCCGCCAGATCAACAACTTACGCCATGCGACTAACAGTGAACTACTGTGTGAAGCGTTCCTACACGCTTACACAGGTCAACCACTGCCAACTGATGAAGATTTGCGTAAAGACCGTCCAGACGATATTCCTACCGAAGCAAAAGCAATCATGACAGCGATGGGAATCGAATTCGAAGCATTCGACGAAGAATAATTGCTTACAAATTCGTCGATGATAGAAGCTGTGCTGGGGACGGTTTCCAAGAACAAAAAAAGGGACGCGAGAGCGTCCCTTTTTTATTTTTAAATTTTACTTTACCACTGTTGAGCCATGTAATTCTCTGGCATTTCAATACGTGCCACACCAGAGTCAACCGCAGCTTGAGCCACCGCTTTTGCCACGCGTGGTAGTAGGCGTGAATCCATTGGCTTTGGAATGATGTAGTCAGTTCCGAACTCTAGCTTATCGACGCCAGCTGCTTTTAATACCGCTTCCGGTACTGGCTCTTTCGCCAATTCACGAATCGCGTCAACCGCAGCCAGTTTCATTTCATCATTGATCTCGCTTGCACGAACATCCAATGCGCCACGGAAGATGAATGGGAAACACAATACGTTGTTTACTTGGTTCGGGTAGTCACTGCGACCTGTACCCATGATCAAGTCATCACGCACTTCGTGAGCCAATTCAGGTTTGATTTCTGGATCTGGGTTTGAACATGCGAACACAACTGGCTTGTCTGCCATGAGCTTCAATGCTTCTGCAGGTAGTAGATTTGGACCCGATACACCCAAGAAAAGATCCGCACCTTCAATCACATCTTCCAACGTGCGCTTATCTGTGTTGTTAGCAAACAGCTGTTTGTATTCATTGAGATCATCACGACGCGTGTGGATCACCCCTTTACGATCCAGCATGTAGATCTTCTCGCGCATCGCGCCACATTTGATCAATAGTTCCATACACGCGACTGCCGCCGCACCCGCGCCTAAACAAACAATCGTGGAGTCTTCGAGCTTCTTACCTTGCAGCTCGATTGCATTCAACATACCTGCTGCCGTTACGATCGCTGTACCGTGTTGATCGTCATGGAATACTGGCACGTCACAGCGTTCAATCAGACGCTTTTCAATCTCAAAACAATCAGGGGCTTTGATATCTTCTAGGTTGATACCACCGAATGTATCAGCAATATTTGCTACTGTGTCGACAAATTCGTCGATCGTGCGGTGTTTTACTTCGATATCAATTGAGTCTAAACCAGCAAAGCGTTTGAACAATAGCGCTTTACCTTCCATTACTGGTTTAGAAGCCAGCGGGCCAAGATTACCAAGACCAAGAATAGCCGTGCCGTTAGAAATAACCGCAACCATGTTGCCCTTCGCTGTGTACTTATACACGTTGTCAGCGTTCTGTGCGATTTCACGTACAGGTTCTGCAACACCAGGGCTGTATGCAAGAGCAAGGTCATTTGCAGTTTCAGCAGGCTTAGTTAGCTCTACGGCAATTTTTCCTGGGGTTGGATATGCATGGTAATCCAATGCTTGTTGGCGGCGTTCTTCTTCTGGGGTGACTTCTTGGCGATTGTCTTCAGACATGGATCGTTTCTCTTTGTTATTTTTCGGTAAGGGGGAATAAATTCTAAAGGATAGAAGTCAAACTTCATAGGCTAGATTGCGAGCGATATCCTTAAAAGGGCCGATAATAAAAGAGATTAGACCAGATATTAGTGATGAGCACCCTGTTTACAGGTCAGGTGCTCTTTTTATCACTTGGTTTGGATAGGAAAACAGCGAAATATAATCTCACTCTTCATCGACATATTGTGCTTGTAGGTAATTTTCTATACCGGACATCTGGATCAAACCGAGTTGAGTCTCAAGCCAGTCAACGTGCTCTTCTTCGTCTTCGAGAATATCTTGAAACAGATCTCTAGAGACATAATCGCGAATATCCTCAGCGTAAGCGATGGCATCTTTCAAATCTGGAATGGCGGCCATCTCAAGTTTAAGGTCACACTCAAGCATTTCTTTGGTATCTTCACCGATCATAAGTTTGCCGAGGTCTTGTAAATTAGGTAACCCCTCAAGGAACAGAATACGCTCGATCAAGTGATCAGCATGTTTCATTTCATCGATCGACTCGTGGTATTCCTTATCTGCGAGATGCTTTAATCCCCAGTCTTTATACATACGGGCATGCAGAAAATATTGGTTGATCGCGACGAGCTCGTTACCGAGTATCTTATTGAGATGTTGAATAATGATTGGATCGCCTTTCATGGCAAAGCCCTCCTCTTTGGCTTCATTTAAATGTAGAAGCAAATGAGAAGGTGTCAAAAAGGCTCAGCTAATATTTAGCTAGCTTGTTTCAGCATTAGGTATTCAGTTTCAGCTAAAATTTCTTTCGCTTGCTTGATGCACTTGCCGCATTGACTTCCCAACGCCGTACATCTTTTAATTCCTTTTATATCTGTTACGCCTTCATCTATCGCCAACTTCCTAATTTTCTTGTCAGAGACGCCATGGCAAAGACAAACGTACATATTCACTACCTTTAAATTTCACTTTGGAATGAAATATAAACAAGAATCGTTCTTGTTACCAGTTGTATTAAGACGAATTACAGAACGTTTTGTTATAACAGTCTGGACCGCTTTGGCAGTTTTCAGTGACTTAGCGGATGGCTAAAAAGAAGAGAAAATCGAGTAGAACTAAGATCATGTTTTTAAAAAACAAAAAGCATGACTAAGAATGATGGGCTTATAACCATATTGAAAAGAGGAATAGCAGGTATAAAAAAGGGAAGCCTTAGCTTCCCCTTTTCTAGCGCTTCTTCAAATAGAAGAAGAGTGCAAGATTACGATTAATTCAGTAAGAATTAGTCGAAGATCTT
>NZ_MDAW01000175.1:0-7951 GCF_002875385.1 Vibrio sp. 10N.222.52.B12
GGGGGTATGTGCTTACAACCCCCTCCAACTCCCCCTTTTCTCGACATGGTTTGCCATGCATTTGAATATGGTTATCAAGGGGGAGGGTTATTCTTCGCTGCTGTGAGATCAGGCTTTCCCACCGTCATTCTGAAGGAGCCTAAGCGAGTATTCTGAATCTGTTTTCCGCGTGTTGTGATGTCACATTGCGAACTGAACTATCTGCGAACACTAAACCAGTCCCTCCCCTTTGAGATCGGAGTATTGAGAGCTTCGGAGTTTGATACAAGGGGAGGTTAGGTGGGGTTGGTGGTTTGAGGCTTAACGTTGGGTTATGTGCTTGCAACCCCCTCCAACTCCCCCTTTTCTCGGCATGGTTTGCCAAGCATTTGAATGCGGTTATCAAGGGGGAGGGTTATTCTTTTCTGCTTTGGGGCTGTGTTTGTAATTGTCGAAGTGATTCTTCAGGAACTGTTTCTAAAGCACCTGAATATGCGTACAATTTCCTAGCATATTTTCGAATAAGGTAGATAATGTTCTTTTCTACTGCGGCAACATATTGTTTTACATGAAACAAAAAATTTTACTACTACTGATACTTTTGAACTTAGTGGTACTTTTCTTCCTGCTTTCTTTTGTAAAAGCACCTCTGCTTCTGTCTATCCCGCTCTTATTGCTTTTAGCTTTTAAGCTTATTTGTTGGGAGGTTTTTGAATGTGAATCGCCCTCACCGTATGGTGTGTATATATACCTCACAACTAAGTACGTAAATTTGCATTGTAAGTATATATTGAGAACAAAAATAAAAGGTGGCGCTTTTGATAGTATCCTATCTCTATTTTTTGTAATTAGAAGTATAGAAGCAAGAAATGTAATTACAATATCATTGATGTTTCTTTCAATTTTTATACTTAACTATTTTTCACCAAGTGATGATCCATTGTTATATTCGATTTTTTCATCTGTATTTGCGGCCTGTTTTTTTGATTTTGTAATAATTCGCCTGCCTGATGAGATTAAAAAGAAAAGATATAGTGACAGCATAGGTATCTCTGTTTCTTATATACAAACGATAAAAAAATCTATGCTATATGCCTTAGGAAATGAAGACTTTTTCTCTCAAGCTATAGATAGGTATAATTTTGAGTTGAATTTGAATAGATACCTTCGTTCCAACTGCGAAAAACCGGTTGAATCTACGGTAATATTTGGTGACCAATACATTCAGTCTCTCATGATAAAACGTATAAAAATGAGGAGAGCGCTTACAGGAAAGTCTCACATATCCGTGAATGACTACCTTTGTATTTGTATAATGGTTCTGAATTATATTATAGATGACTTGTTAAGTAAGGATGAACTCCACCTTTTCCCTGATGTTAGAGTCTCTATATTAAATCTAAAATCAGCAATGAGAAATGACATAGAATCAACATTTATTAATGTTAATTACGAAGTCAATCAAAAAGCTATATATGATTTAGAGTTAGGTTACTCCCATCGAATGAGTGATTTTCTTGAGCACTATATATTACCTATGGAGACAGTAGAGTTTTGGTATGTAAGAAAAATGAGAAAGTACTCTAGAAACTATGGTTTATCGAACTCTAACTTTTCTTGCGAGGCTACGAAAATGCACCTAAAAAATATGCAAGATAGGCTGAGTATCAGCTTATAGTAAAGTTAATACACATGAGACAGAGATAATCCCCAAAAACCAAAAAAGCCAGCAGTTAATACCTGCTGGCAAAGTCTTTGGGCTTCTAGGTTTTTTGATTTTATTTCTTGTTACTCATCGCTGTCACGGTGCCCCGATTGGTTTTCCGGGGAAGAAAACACAGCACCGTGCGCTTTGTGCTCAAGAAATTGGAGATTAACCTTGCTTACGGATTAGGTAGTCAAATGCGCCTAAGCTTGCTTTTGCACCTTCACCCATCGCAATGATGATCTGTTTGTAAGGAACGGTTGTTGCGTCACCAGCTGCGAAGACACCTTCTAGGCTAGTATCGCCACGGCTGCCGACTTCAATTTCGCCGCGCTCAGATAGCGCTACTTCTGAATCTTTTAGCCATTCTGTGTTTGGTACCAGACCGATTTGAACAAAGATACCTGACAGTTCAATCTCTTTGATTTCATCTGTGTTGCGGTCTTTGTACTTCAAGCTTGTTACGCGAGTACCGTCACCCACTACTTCTGTTGTTTGCGCCATCGTGATGATGTCTACGTTTGGTAGTGAGTTCGCTTTGTCGATAAGCACTTGGTCTGCGCGAAGTACGTCTGCAAATTCAAGAACCGTTACGTGTTCTACGATACCAGCAAGGTCGATAGCTGCTTCGATGCCTGAGTTACCACCACCGATAACCGCAGTTTTCTTGCCTTTGAACAGTGGACCGTCACAGTGTGGGCAGTACGCGACACCTTTGTTGCGATACTCTTGCTCACCCGGAACGTTCATTTCACGCCAGCGTGCACCAGGGCTTAGGATGACACTCTTACTCTTCAGCGTTGCGCCGCTTTCAAGTTGGATGTGAATCAAACCGTCTTCTGTGTGTGTTGCGCCCATTAGCTTCTCAGCTTGTTGCTCAGTCACTACGTCTACGTCGTATTCTTTTAGGTGTTCTGCTAGGTCTGTTGCCAGTTTTGGACCTTCAGTGCGTTTTACCGAAATGAAGTTCTCGATTGCCATGGTGTCCATAACCTGACCACCAAAACGCTTAGCAACAACACCAGTACGAATACCTTTACGAGCAGCGTACAGAGCAGCTGCGCTACCACCAGGGCCACCGCCAACAACAAGTACGTCATATGGGTCTTTTTCGCTCAGTGCTTTCGCCGCTTTCTCGCTCGCGCCATCATCCACTTTGTTTAGGATTTCAGTCAGAGACATACGACCTTGACCGAATAGCTCACCGTTCACGAATACACTTGGTACAGCCATGATGTCGCGTTGTTTCACTTCATCTTGGAACAAACCACCGTCGATCATGGTTGCTTTTACTTTCGGGTTGATCGCCGCCATCATGTTGAACGCTTGAACCACGTCCGGACAGTTTTGACACGACAGTGAAATGAAGATTTCTACGTCTAGATCTTTGTCTAGTGCTGCGATTTGCTCAATCACTTCTGGTTCTAGTTTGATTGGGTGACCGCCAGAATGAAGCAGTGCCAATACTAGAGAGGTAAATTCGTGACCCATTGGCAAGCCTGCAAAGCGTAGTGCTGTGCCTTTTGCTGGGTTAGTTACCGCCATCACTGGTTTACGTGCGCTTGCGTTGTCGTCACGTTCAACGGTGATTAGGTCGCTCATCTCTGCGATTTGGTTCGCTAGAGACAAAATGTCATTCGATGCTTTGCTTTCATCTAGACTAACCACTAAACGAACTTCTTCTTTTACATTAGCCAGATATTGTTTGAGTTGTTGTTGGATCGCTTGGTCTAACATAGTTGTTACTACCTTAATTAAATAGTTACCAATCAAAACAAGTATTTGTTCATTCTTGCTAGCCAAAATCGTTGATAACTGCGTTATAGATTTTGTAGTTAGGGGAACTAGCTATCGAAAATCTATGCCTGGTTCTAAACGATTTTTTCTACGCAATTACTGCACACCTACTTATTCAGATAGGTAATAAAAAGTGGTTACTGTAGATAAAACCTGAGGGGGAGAGAGCAAATCAGGCAGAAGGTCGTCAAGGTATCTAACCTGAAGTGCTCTCTAATTCAGTTCTAATCAGAAAAAGGAAATCGGGAACTGATTAGAACTTAAATTTCAGTGGCTTAGATTTTGCCAACTAGGTCTAGTGATGGAGCTAGTGTCTCTTCACCTTCTTTCCATTTAGCTGGGCAAACTTCGCCTGGGTGCGCTGCTACGTATTGAGCTGCTTTCACTTTGCGTAGTAGGTCTTCTGCATCACGACCGATACCTTCAGCAGTGATTTCCATTGCTTGGATAGTACCTTCTGGGTCGATTAGGAACGTCGCACGGTCTGCAAGACCTTGACCTTCACGCATCACACCGAAGTTGTTTGTGATGTTGCCTGTTTGGTCGCCAAGCATGTAGTACTGAATCTTACCGATTGTGTCTGAGCTGTCGTGCCATGCTTTGTGAGTGAAGTGTGTGTCAGTTGATACTGAGTAAACTTCTACGCCACGTTTTTGTAGCTCTTCGTAGTGGTCTGCTAGGTCGCCCAGTTCTGTTGGACATACAAACGTAAAGTCTGCTGGGTAGAAGAAGAATACTGCCCATTTACCTAGAACGTCTTGTTCTGTTACTTCAACGAATTCGCCGTTTTTGTACGCTGTAGCTGCAAATGGTTTGATTTGAGTATTAATCATAATTTACTTTCCTTTGAATGTTTTAAGCTGAGCTGTTGTTGCTTTCGGAAAGTATATTCTCATCGGAGTGTGTTTAAGGAAAATCGCTTGTAGCTATCCTATTGATAGCCATTTCCTATTTCACTTGATAGGGAAATCCGATGTAAGTGAGTTTGCTTTGACAGGTTTTATTGAAGATGAACGCAGATTAGTAATAGAGAATACCGATGATTACTTTGAGTAGATCTTCTAGCTAAGATCGAAAGAGCCTCCATCTCGGCAGGCTCTTTCTAATAGGAAGTGGGGAAGCGGATGCTTCTATCTTGTTAGCCCAGATTGTCGAGCACTTTGCCGCACAACTTCTTCAGCATGATCATTTCATCCAACTCTAAGGTGATTTTACACATCATGGCGTTTGGCACTGACTTGGCTTGTTCTTTAAGGTCATGACCTTGTTCTGTTAGGTTGAGTACGCGAACGCGTTCATCGGTTTCACTGCGCCCACGCTCTACATAGCCTTTTGCTTCTAAGCGTTTAAGTAGCGGCGTGAGTGTGCCTGAGTCCAAATGCAGTTGAGACCCCAATTCTTTTACGCTGGCACCGTCTTTTTCCCACAGTACCATCATCACTAAGTACTGCGAATAAGTCAGATCAAGCTCGTCCAGCAACGGGCGGTAAGCTCGGATCACTGCATTTGCTGCGCTGTAGAGCGGGAAGCAAACTTGGTTTTCGAGTAAGAGTTTATCGTCGTCGGTCATGGTGTTGTCGGTGTAACACTGGCTCATTGGTGTTGCCTACCTGCTTACAGAGAAAGAGAGTTATAAAATAAATTGTGCACAATATAGTTGCAAGCTATCTTCACTTCGATATAAGATTGCAAGCAATTAAATTGCGCACAACTTAAGTTAAGAAGGACACTCGCATGACTACTCTATACAAAACTCAAGCTACCGCTTTGGCTGGTCGTAATGGTCAAGTAAAAACTGATGACGGCCTTCTCGATCTAGAGCTGTCATACCCGAAGGAAATGGGCGGCACAGGCGCAGCAACTAACCCAGAACAGCTTTTTGCAGCGGGCTATTCAGCATGTTTTTCTAACGCGATTCTGCACGTAGCGCGTGAAGGTAAAGTAAACCTGAAAAGTGCACCCGTAACGGCAGAAGTGGGCATCGGCCCGAACGACAACGGTGGCTTTGCACTAACAGTGAGCCTAGCGGTAGAGCTAGACATGCCACAAGAACAAGCGCTAGAGCTAACGCGCATTGCACATCAAGTTTGCCCATATTCAAACGCAGTTCGTGGCAACATTGATGTGGCAGTAACGGTAAACGGCGAAGCAATTTAAGCGGTTCTTATCACTGCACAAAGACAAGAAAGCCTGCAAGTACGCAGGCTTTTTCTATATTTGAAGTAGGAGTCTAAATTTAAACTTAATTTGGTTTGTTCGAAATGCACAGGTATAGTTGGCAAGATTAGGTCAAAATCTAAACGAAAAATAGAATGTGATTAGCACTTTCTATGGATTCAAATATTTCGGTCAAACCTGCAGTATAGCTCGGCTGGTTTCGCTTGTTGTTACATCAGCGGGGTTGCCGATAGGAGTCATGTGATGAGTACTGAAACGGTAAGTTATCTAAAAAAGAATGCTGCGAAGCTTGAACTGGATGAACCAATGACGATTACGCAAAATGGTAAGCCTATTTATGTCGTTGAGTCTTATGAAGAACGTCAGAAGCGTGATGAAGCCATTGCTTTAATGAAGTTTGTTAGCTTTGCTCAAAATGATGTTGCGAATGAACGTGTAAAGTCATCGGAAGATATGAAGAGCACGTTAGCAGCACTCAAAGATTGAGTTTGATACGAGCATGGAAGCAAAAGTTCTCTATACACAAACCTTTGAAAATACGGCTATTCAGAGTATTAACTATTTATCGAACTGGAGCGCTCGCAACGATGTGATTGATAGATTAATTGCGGTTCAGCAGAGGTTTGAACACAACGTTTTGAATAACCCGTCTATCTATCCGCCTTGTTATGAACTGACAACAATCGGTGTTTACGACATCCGGCAATTTAGCTTTGATGGATTCAAGCTGCTTTACCGAATTGGTGACAAAAATACTATCTATGCTCTAGTGATTCTGAGTGACAAACAAAACTTACAAAACGCATTGATTGACCACTGCATCATGTTCAAATGACTCTATGAGAGACCGCATTAACGCGGTCTCTTTTGCTTTCTGGGTCTAGTGTATTAACGCGACTCTAACGGGTAGGAGCGGTAGCTCCACATGCCGTAAGTACGCAGTGCATCGCGGTAGATACCAAGCAGCTCACTATCGCTGGCTTTGGCTAAGTCTTTCAGTGGCTTGTCTGGATAGCTCACTGTGTCGAAAGTGATGCCTTGTGGTCCAATTTGCCAGCTTGCGATTTCAAACAAGGTTTGACCACGGCGCACGTGGCTCGCTGAGCTTATGATGGTCGCGTGTTTGATGTTATGACGCGCCAATGCGTAGCTGCTGAATAGGGCGTTACCTACCGTGCTAGTGGCGTAGTTTTCTTCAATGATGCGATCTTTGCTGATGCCTTTTTCAATCAGCCAATCCGCCATTAACTTGCCTTCGGTTTTGTGGTTCTTCGGTACGCCGCCCGTCAATACGATCAACGCGTCTGGGTTTGCTTTCGCCATGGCTAGCGTGGTTTCCAAACGCTCAACCAAGATCTGGTGCATCGAACCATCTGGGTTCAGCGCGTATCCCAACGTGACGATTGCGCCTTTGTCATCCAATTTGCCTTTGTCGGCTTTCTCTTTTAGTGGCGTGGCAAGCACGCGGTCTACGGTGTCGAAGATGCGTTGGGTATCTGCCGCTTTACCTGCATTGAGTTTAGTGAGCGTCGCCATGTGTTTTGCTGATTCCGCTTGGTTGCCCTCAAAGCGTTGCCACACTGCTAAGTAAGCGTGCAAATCCACATCGTCTGGCGCGACAGAAAGGGCTTGTTCAAACAGTTCAATCGCGCGGTCAGCATTCTTGTTGTAGATCTGCGCGTTTGCCGCAGAAATCAGTAGGTCAGTACGGTACGGCTCAAGTTTGTACGCTTCTAATAAGCGGTCGGTAACAATCTCCATGTTGCTCGGCATTTTGGCGGTAAAACCCGCATGCGAGATACGCGCAGGGGATTTGAATGCTTGTACCGCGTCATTCAGCAGTTGGTCGACAACCTGACGTTTAGTGACGATCTGTGAGTAATCGGCGGAAGATTGGACTGCAGCATCGTTAGCCGCGATAGAGTATGGGGCAGCAGTCAGCGCAATCACGCTACCAAGAGCAATGGCAAGTAAGTTCTTCTTCATGGAATGTCCTAGAGGTGCTGTAGTACCTAGTTTTTATTGTGCCTAGCGTTGTAGGTCGAACGGGGTCGATGGAATTTTTTCAGTCTAGGTTCGCTTCATGAATAATCTGTGAAATGAATCCCAACTCAGCCGAGCGAATGAATGCGCGTGGTCAAAACGCGAAGTAGGGTCACGAAAATATTGAGCTATTGGTTCGTGTTCTAAGTAATTGGATTAAAAGATAAACAGCGCTTTGAAGAACGGATTTAAGCAACCAGAGTAAGAAATGAAAAAGCCTGCAACGATGCCTGTCTCTTATACACAAAT
>NZ_MDAW01000176.1:0-25988 GCF_002875385.1 Vibrio sp. 10N.222.52.B12
TTATCTCAGGACGGGACAAAGTGAGAAAACAAAAAGGAGCGCACTGGGCGCTCCTTTTTTGTGGTTACTGTATGGCTTTAGAAGAGTACCAGTCGTTTTGATAAGCCTTAGAGGCAAACAAAGCGTTGGCCTTAGCGCGTTCAATGATAGCTGGGTCCACTTCAATAGGCTTCATCGTTTGGTTATCGAAGTTGTATTGCATGGTCGATACCTTTTCGCCCGGCGAGAATACAACGAGATTGTCTCGGGTTAAGTAACCAAAGTTCTTGTCGTATTGCATCATGGCACGTTCGTCTTTGCGTGCGAGAGGCTTAGTAAGATCACGGCCAATCATCGGTGTTTTCGCATCCACACCAATCAAAGAAAGTAGCGTAGGTGGCATATCTAGGTTATTAGCAATACGGTCGTCTTTACGTGGCTTAATGTCTTTACCAAGAATCAATGCTGGGATGTGGAAGTGTTTTACAGGCACTAAGTTAGCACCAGATACACGGGCATCGTGATCGGCAATCACAATGAATATCGTGTCATCCCAGTAAGACGATTTCTTGGCTTTATCAAAGAACGTACCAATTGCGTAATCCGAATACTTCACTGCGTTATTGCGTGTCATGTATTCAGAGTCGTAAGGCTCGATTTTACCTTCTGGATATTCGTATGGGCTGTGGTTACTTGAACTGAATACTAAGCTGAAAAAGGGCTTGTCGGTCTTAGACAGGCGTTCAAACTCTTGGTCTGCTTTGGTGTACAGGTCTTCATCGCTCACCCCCCAAGATCCAACAAACTCTGGATTTTCGTAATCTTTCTCTTCAATGATTTGATCAAAACCATTGCCGAAAAAGAAGGTTTTCATGTTGTCAAAGTTTGCTTCGCCACCATAAATAAACTCGGTGTGGTAGCCGTTGGCTTTCAAAAGGTCTGCGATAGTAAAGAAGTTCGTCTGGCTTTTGCTTAGTTTTACAACCGCACGTGATGGTGATGGTGGGAAGCCTGTCGTTACTGCTTCAATACCGCGAACAGAGCGAGTTCCTGTTGCGTATAGCTGTGTAAAGTTCCAACCTTCAGCCATAAGCTTGTCGACATTGGGCGTGAGTGGTAATCCTCCTAGTTCTCCGACAAACTGAGCACCTAAGCTTTCTTGTAGCAAGATGACTAAGTTCTTTGGTTTACCTTGATAGGTCGCTTCATTGCTGTTCATTGTAGGAAGAACTGACGGATCAAAGTTTGATTTCGCGGAAGAGGAGCGCACAAGTTCTAGCATCTTCTGGTTATCCATTTTTCCATAGAACTGCTCTGCGCTTCTCTCTGACTTCATGTTGTTGACAGCAAACAAGAGAGAGTAAGAAGAATTTAGTGTGAGATCGTTCATCAACGGGTCGTTAGAAAACGCTACCATTGCGGGGTTTAGAGGGCGATGACCCAAAGAAGAACGCGCACCCGCGACACCAACCAAAACGACAAGAATGGCAAGGATAGGTCGCCATTTCCAGCTTACTTGCTTCGCGTTGTCGGTTAGTTTCTTGCTCCATTTCCAACCAAGGAAAAGGGTAATTGCCGTGCCTACAGCACCAATGAACAGCTCTAATTTGTAGCCAGTCCAAAGCATGCTGAACACTTCTTTTGGATAAATTAGGTATTCAACAAATAATCGATTTGGGCGTAGGTCGTACTCTTGAATAAAGGGTGCGGTTGCCAATTCCATGTAAACCAAGATCCATAGCCCTGCAACCATCCAGCAACGTAATACCCATTTCCAGCATTCGCCAACTTTTCCTTTTACGGGCAATAGGGCAGATAGCAAGCCCGGAAGGATGAATAACCAACAGATGGTGGCAAAGTCTACGCGTAGGCCCTGACCAAGAATATAAATAAGGTCGTTAAAAGATTCGATTCGGTCAGAAAGCCAAATGGCAAGTAAAATCCGCGAAACGGAAAGAAAAGCAAGCGAAAATAGCGCAAATACAGCGATGGGCTGTAAAGGCCCAAACGTGGGCTTCTTCATAAATATTCCCTAATTTACTGATGTAACTGATTTTTATGGCGTGTCTTTTATCAAATAAAACGTGAAGTAAGCGTGAAATATAAGGTTTATTTATAAATTTAATTGTAATGATTGGTACGGCTTTGTAAGAGAGGGTAATGCCATACGGCGTACGTGGTTCAGTCTGTTGTCGTAAAGTGCGTGATAATCACAAGCTTGATTTCTATTGATTTCTTATTTAGGGTATCTGTATGAACTATTTAGCGATTTCTATCTCAACGAACTGTTGTTGTTGCACTTCTAAAAATGTGCGGCGGCTTTCGTGTAGCTATTAGTTAGCAAAAGATCATACAGACATATTAAAGGCCGCCGATGTTTTCATCCGCGGCCTTTTTGCATTTAAAGGAATAACAATATGAGTCAGTCAAAATTACAATTATTCAATACACTGGGGCGCACCCTTGAGCCGTTCAACACCATTAAATCAGGTAAAGTCGGTTTGTATGCATGTGGTCCAACGGTGTATGACTACCCGCATGCAGGGAACTTGAGAACCTACCTTTTTGTTGATGTGCTCAGGCGCACGCTTGAGCTCAACGGTTACGACGTAAACCACGTTATGAACATCACGGATGTTGGGCACTTGGTGTCAGACGCGGATACCGGTGAAGATAAAATGGAGAAGGGTGCGAGAAAACAGAATAAGTCTGCTTGGGAGATCGCAAAGTATTTTGAAGACGCGTTTTTAGATGATCTTACTAGCCTCAACATCACTAAGCCTTCCATCATTTGTCGCGCTACCGAGCACATTCAAGAACAGATTGAATTCGTCCAAGAGCTTGAACAAAAGGGCTTTACCTATCAAACCTCCGATGGCGTTTATTTTGATTCGGCCAAGCTTCCAGATTACGGAAAACTTGCCAAACTGGATCGCGAGGGATTAGAAGCAGGCATTCGCGTCGAAATGGCAGAGAAAAAGAGTCCAACCGATTTCGCACTCTGGAAGTTTAGCGGTGACACACCAAGACAAATGGAATGGGAAAGCCCTTGGGGAGTGGGCTTTCCGGGATGGCACATTGAATGTTCTGCGATGGCAGAGAAATACCTTGGGGAAGTGTTCGATATTCATGTTGGTGGGGAAGACCATATCCCAGTTCACCACACCAACGAAATTGCCCAATGCCAAGCAAAGAATGGCCACGTTCAAGCAAATTACTGGCTGCATGGCTTCTTCCTCCAATTGAACAAAGAGAAGATCTCTAAGTCCGGCACGTCACTTCGTCTTGAAGCCTTCATCGATAAAGGCTATGACCCGCTCGCTTACCGTTACTTGGTGCTGACCAGTCATTATCGCAGTCATTTGAGCTTTACGTGGGAGAGCTTGGATGCGGCACAAACGGCTCTAAAGCGCCTGAAAGCGAAAGTGTCGGCACTACCAGAAGGTGGCAAAGTCGACCAAACATATATTGAGCGTTTTATGTCACTCATCAACAACGACTTAGCCATGCCACAAGCGATGGCATTAATGTGGGAGTTGCTTGGAAGCGAATTAAATGACGGAGATAAGAAGGCAACGGTACGTGACTTTGACCGTGTGTTTGGTTTAGAGCTTGATAAGGTAGAGGAAGAAGATATCCCTCGCGAGATCTTGGAATTGGTAGAGTTGCGTTTGCAAATGAAAAAGCAGAAGGAATACCAACAAGCTGACGAAATCCGCCAGAAAGTCACCGAACTCGGCTATAGAATCAACGATGCTGGTGATAGCTCAACGGTAAGTAAACAAGGCTAGTAAGCCAGAAAACAAAAAGGCTCACAGCGATAGTGAGCCTTTCTAACTGAAACGATAAACGTTCTCGTCGCTATTGAATCGCTAACTCAGGTTGCGACGCCGTATTCACTTCTGCGGTTTGATTGTACTTCTTAATCACCAGCGTCAAGCGAGTCAGCATTGCAATTGCTGCGATGGTTAAGCCGGTCACGATACCAATCCAGAAGCCTTCTTCGCCCATGGCTGGAACGATTTCATCCGTGATACCCAGCAACATACCCAGTGGAAGCGCCAAGCCCCAGTAAGCAAGAATCGCCAGAATCATCGGAATCTTAGTATCTTTATAGCCACGCAGAGCGCCGTTCGCAGAGGTCTGTAGCGCGTCACTGAACTGGTACATCGCAGTAAACATCAACAGAGTAGCAGCGGTCGCTGAAACTACAGGATCTGTGGTGTACAAACGAATGATCCACTCTGGGAACAGCAGGAAGAAGCCGACTGAAATCAGCGACAGTAGCGCAGCAGTAATAATACCCACCAAACTACGGTGAGAGGCCGTTTCAAGCTTTTGTTCACCCAATGCATGACCAACGCGAATAGTGATACCAAAGGAAAGACTCATTGGGATCATGTACGTCATGCTAGAGATGTTCAGTGCAATTTGTGCCGCGGCAACGTTCTCTGCACCGATACGACCAATCAATAGCGCAATCACCGCGAATATACTGCCACAAACCGCAATGTTCAAACCAATCGGCATGCCGAGTTTGAACAGCTGTTTGATTTCTTGCCATACTGGTTTTAGCTCAGCGAAGTGCAGAATGTTTTTGTAGTGGTGATGGCTCTTAATATAGCTAAACAGCAGGGCAGACATCAGCCAGTAAACCAAGCTTGTTGCCCAGCCACAACCAACCGCGCCCAATGCAGGCATGCCGAACTTGCCATAAATCAGGATGTAGTTAACTGGGATGTTCACCAACAAGCCGATGACAGAAATCAGCATCGGAGCGCGGGTGTTATTCATCCCTTCACAGAAACCATTCAGCGTATAGAAGAGCGCAATACCTGGAACACCAAACGCTAATGCGACAACATAATCACTGGCAATAGGAATGATCTCAGGAGCAACGCCTAAGCCAATGAGAATGGTTTCACCAAGTAGCAAGTAAACAATCAAGATGGCACTAACAAACGCGGATAGCCACAGCATCTGAATGAAAGAGATACGGATGTTATCTAAACTTTGTGCGCCGCGGTGGTAAGCAACGACAGGCGTTAATGCCATGATGATGCCGCGAAGCAATAGCGAAACGGGTAGCCATAAACTGGTGCCAAGCGCGATCGCAGCAAGGTCGGCAGCACTTACTTGGCCTGCCATAGTGGTATCGATAAAGCCCATCGACTGAGTTGCGAGTTGCATCAAAATGATTGGGATCGACAGGTGTAACAATGCGCCCGATTCTTTAAAAAAACGAGAAAAAGAGGAAGGTGTGTTTTGCATGGATGTAGTTAAACACCAATATCAATGCACCAGTGGAAGCAGGATGGCGTTGTGCATTGTAGGGTGTGCCGCGTAGGCAGGCGCAATATACGGACTTTTGTTCTGCCATTCAATATGTAATTTAGATCACAGAGAAACGATTGCGAAAGGAATTTTGGATAAAAAAGCGCCAGCAGGTTTGGCTGCTGGCGCTTGGTCTTATTTAGGAAGGAATTCGATTGTTAATTACATTGACGCTTTTTTAGCTTCGGCAACCCAAGAATCAAACAGTTGTTGGTTGGCTTTGATCCAGCCATTAACGTGAGACTCGATGTCCGCCGCGCTATTTTTACCTTGGCTCATCATCATGTTTTGTGCGCTGACATCATTGATATTCAGCTTAACGATTTCGAACAGTTTTGCGGCAGAAGGGTTTTTTTCAGTGAAATCTTTGTTCGCCACGATTCGCATTGAGTTCATTTCAAACCCATAGTTTTTACCATTCTTAAGTGTGGTATCCACATCTTTACGTTCACCAGGTAGGGCAGAGAATGGGACTTCTAGCCAAACCACATCTTCGCCCGGAACGAGTACGCCACTTACCCAATAAGGTGTCCACGTGTAGTACAAGATCGGGTCGCCTTTCTTATAACGAGAAATAGTATCCGCAATGATTGCTGCGTAGTTACCTTGGTTGTGTGTGACCGTGTCACGAAGTTGGTAAGCGTTAAGCTGCTCTTCAATTACCATTTCGCAGCCCCAACCAGGGTTACAACCAGTGAGGTCTGCTTTGCCATCGCCATTGGCGTCAAATAGTTTTGCTAGCTCAGGATCTTTAAGTTGACCAATGTTAGTGATGTTGTATTTTTCTGCGGTTTTTTTATCGATTAAGTAGCCTTGAGCCGCACCACTAACGTATTGGCCTTGGCGGTAGAATTTATCATCACCACCTGACATCGTGTATTTGTCTGCGTGCAAAGGGAACCAACCCACAGCTAAGAACGTAGCATCGCCTTTTGCGATCGAAGTGTAGCCAACGTTGTAATCGACTTCCTTAGTTGGTTGAACATCGTAGCCCAACGCTTCAAGCGCGCGGTTAACAATAAGAGTTTGAAACGTTTCTTCCGCAACCGTTGATTGAACTGGTTGAACTGAAACGCCTTTACCCGGTAAGTCATTCGCTAAAGCTTGAGTCGAAAACGCCATCGTTGCTAACGTTCCAGCTGTTAGCGCTTTCTTCCATGAATTAGTCATTTATGTTTCTCCTAAGTTTGAGATCAGGTTGGTTCGATTTGTTGGTCAGTTTTAAAAGGTAAGAAACTGGACCGGTGTGGTACCAACGTAACTTCGTGTTACCCGCGTTAGCGCCTAAAACTTGTGTGATACGGTCGAGTAGAATGGCAAGGATTACGATACCTAAACCGCCCATCGCTGCTAGCCCCATATCCAAACGTCCGATTCCACGTAATACCATTTGTCCCAACCCACCAACTGCGATCATAGAGGCAATAACAACCATAGAAAGGGAGAGCATCAGGGTTTGGTTTACGCCTGCCATAATAGTCGGTAGGGCAAGGGGAAGTTGAATGCGGTACAGCATTTGCTTTTTGCTGGCTCCAAACGAGTGTCCGGCTTCAATCAGCTCTTCTGGGACTTGTTGAATACCAAGAATGGTCAAGCGAACCACGGGAGGCAATGCAAAAATAATGGTGACCACCACGCCAGGTACGTTCCCGATGCCAAACAACATGACGATAGGTACTAAGTAGACAAAAGCTGGGGTGGTTTGCATTGCATCGAGTATGGGCCGTATGAACTTAGCGGCGGTGTTGTTTCTTGCCAGCCAGATACCAAGTGGTAATCCAATGATCAGACAGAAGAATACGGATGTCAGTACTAATGCCAAGGTCGTCATTGCTTGGGACCAAGCACCTATCAGCCCAATGAAGACTAATGAAGCGAATGTCGACATCCCTAAACGCAAATTAGAAAATTGCCATGCTAATAAAAAGAGAATGATGAGCATGAACGGGGCAGGTGTAGAGACGAGCGCCGTTTCAAATGAGGAGAGAATGAAATCAATGGGAACGCGAATTGCTTGAAAGACCGGACGTCCATGTTCGACGAGCCAATCTAACCCAGATTCTACCCAAGTATCCAAAGGAAGGACCGCATCTTGAAAGGGGTTCATGATATCAAAAGGGGCTTCTTCAATGGTTTCAGAATTCAACCAGTCTATACTTGACGTCGCTTCACTGCCTTGTGACCAAGGGTCACTTTGTTCTGTTGTGGCTGTTGACCACGGGTCGGTTTGTTCCGCTTCTGTCGTTGACCACGGATCGTTAGTGGTTTGTTCTGTTGACATGATGACTAATCCTTATCCAACGTTTGCAGAAGACGTGATTTTGTCACGACACCATAATAGTGGCCTTGCTCGTCGACAACTGGGACGGCATAAGGGACACCAGCGACGACACCAAGAATGTCGTTGATTGCTTGGTCTGGCTGGAGGGTGATTTCGTCGATCAATTGTGCACTGGCTAGTGAGCGATTTTCTTTGTGGGCAACGCGTAACGAATCAAGAGAAACAATGCCAGAATAGTGGCTGGATTTATCAATGACTATGCCGTAATCGCGGTCGTGATCCATCAATATCTGCATTGCAGACCCAGGACCATCATGTTCGGACTTCTTGAAAACAGCGGCTGGCTTTTTTCGAGCGATGTCTTTCACGGTCAGCACGTTTGCAACGTTAACACCTCGGAAAAAGGCTTCCACATAATCATTGGCAGGGTTATGAAGAATCTCATCTGGTGTACCGACTTGAACCACGTCGCCATTCTGCATGATGGCAATACGATCGCCGATTCGCATGGCTTCATCTAAATCGTGAGAGATGAAAACAATCGTACGTTTATCGTCATTTTGCAGTCGAATAAGTTCATCCTGCATTTCGGTTCGGATAAGTGGATCGAGCGCTGAAAAGGCTTCATCCATTAGGAGGATATCAGGGTCACACGCGAGAGCTCGAGCGAGGCCAACTCGTTGCTTCATTCCGCCAGACAACTCATCCGGATAGGATTCTGAGTAGGCATCAAGGCCAACGCGTTGTAAGGCTGACAACGCACTTTCTTGCCTGTCTTTGAGGTTCACACCGGCGAGTTCAAGGCCAAAAGCAGCGTTTTCAATCACCGTCATGTGAGGCATGAGCGCGAAGTTTTGAAAAACCATGGAAATGTTATTGCGGCGAACTTCTCTAAGTTCATCTTCAGAAATGTGGGCAATGTCTTTACCTTTTAGGTAAACGCTGCCTTTGGTTGGCTCAATTAAGCGATTGAGAAGACGAACGAGGGTGGATTTTCCTGAGCCAGATAGGCCCATAATGACAAAAATCTCACCTTCATTGATGGAAAGAGAGACATCGTTAACGCCAACCGTTAAACCTGTTTGTTCAAAAATACGATCTTTATCGATGCCTTTCTCAATCAGTGAGAATGCGCGATCAGGATCGTCACCAAACACCTTATACAGTCCCTTAACTTCCAGTATGGGATCCATGTAAATCATCCTTAATTTTGAATGTTTTGTAGTAAAACGTTTCGTACTCTAAGTAATGTTTGGGAAAATTTCAATGTTCGATAAAAGGTTTGTGTGGTGACATTACACAAATTAGACATAAACAGCTTAACCAATGATTTGGCTTTAAATGACGTAAAAACAGTGCGTTATGTTTATTTGTAGTGCGTCGCAAAAGTGGGTGAAATGGCCTGTGAAATATTTTTGAATTTATTGTGGTTGATGAGTGACATTTTGATCCTAACGAAATCTTTCGTAAATAGGCCGTTTTAGAATGTTTTAAGTTAGAGTTCGAATTAATGTGTTGGTGACATGTTCTGCTATTTGAGTCGATTCATACCATCACTGGATTTATTTATTGCCTGATTGAATGCTTGGTGATATTTATCGCTGAAGTTTAGGCAATGCATGGAATAAAGAATGGAAGCCGAGCAATTAGAAGTACTCAATTTCATTAGCCAATACCCTCCCTTTGATGACTTACCAGAGACGCACCTGAAAAATATCGCAATGAACGCTGAAGTGGCTTACTACCGCGCAGGCTCAGATATTTTAAAGAAAGGTGACAATATTCGTGATCTGTATATGGTTCGCAGTGGCGTCGTCGAAATTTTCCGCCGCAAGGGGGAGCTGTATAACCGTATTGATGCTGGTGGTTTGTTTGGACAAATGGGGTTGTTGATGAATAACCGAGTCCGTATGCCAGCGAAAGCAATTGAAGATACATTAGTGTATTGCATCCCAGAGAGCATCTTCAACGAATTGTGTGATGAGTTTGAGAATTTCGCTGATTTCATGGAATTGGAAGACAGTGCAAGACTAAGAACCGTGGTTTCGAACCAGTCTGATGGCAACGATTTTACCACCGCAAAAGCGAGAAAGATTCTTAGCCGAGAGCCCGTAACCTTAGCTGCTACCGCGACCATTCAGGAAGCGGCAATACTGATGGCAGAAGAGGGCGTCACGGCATTGTTGATCGTGCGTCCAGAAGAAGAAATTACCGAAGATGATGACGACCAACTCTTAGGCATCCTGACCGACCGTGATTTGTGTATACGCGTTTTAGCTGAGGGTAGGGAGACTCACATACCCGTGAGTGAGGTGATGAGTTACGACGTCGTATCTCTTGATAACAGTGCGTATGTCTTCGAAGCCATGCTGACCATGTTGCGCTATAACGTGCACCACCTGCCAATCCTCAAAGACAAAAAACCGATTGGTGTACTCAGTATGACGGATATCGTCAGATACGAGTCGCAAAACAGTTTATTGCTTGTGAGTTCGATATTCCAACAGAACACGATCGAAGATCTTAAAGCGGTATCGAAACAAGTGAAAGACTGTTTTGTCCGTATGGTGAGTGAAGATGCGAACGCCCACATGGTCGGCCGAGCGATGTCGGTTATTGGCAGTAGCTTCAAGCAGCGTCTTGCTGAGTTAGCAGAACAAGAGCTTGGTCCAGCACCTATTCCGTATTGTTTGCTCGCAATGGGGTCCATGGCGCGTGATGAGCAATTGATCGTCACGGACCAAGATAACGCATTGATTCTCGATAACAGCTACGAACCGAGTGAGCATGGTCAGTACTTTGAGCAATTTGCTAAGTTTATTTGCGATGGGTTAGCAGAATGTGGTTACACCTACTGTTCTGGCGACATCATGGCAACTAATCCAGAATGGCGCAAAACGCGCTCAGAATGGGAAGCGTGTTTTGCTAACTGGATTGATGACCCAACACCGGAGCGTCTGCTCAATAGCAGCATTTTCTTTGATCTATTAGGTGTGCATGGCCGAGTGAAGTGGGCAGAGCAATTAAGCGGATTCATTGTTCGCCGCGCGAAGAAGAACAACCGATTCCTCGCTTGTATGGCCTACAACGCAATTCGTCGAACACCACCTCTGGGTTTCTTTAAAGACTTTGTGATGGAGAAGGATGGCCGTCATCGAAACTCCATTAACTTGAAACGTCGCGGCACTGCACCGATGGCGGACTTGATTCGTGTCCATTCTCTTGCCATTGGCTCTCGCTCACAAAATTCATTCGAGCGTCTGGATGACATCAATAACGCTGGGATCTTGCCGAAAGGGCGAGGGATGGACTTGAAAGATGCCATGGAACTTATTTACATGGTACGTATTCGTCATCAGGCATTGGATATTGAAAATGGCGAAGAGCCGGACAACAATATCGAGCCTGAACATATGTCTGAGTTTGAGCGCCGTAATTTAAAAGCCGCCTTCCAGATTCTAAGTAACGCGCAAAACTTCATTAAGTTCCGCTATCAGAGAAGCAGTAAATGATGTGGTTTTTTAAACAACAGCAAGATGCACGTGATTTATTAGATACCAGCCAGACACCTGATTGGCCCGTTTTCTTTGAGCAACTTGCCGCGCAATCGAAAGATGATCGATTAAAACGTTATTACTCTGCGCCTATTGTGAATGGTGATACGCCATTAAAAGAGGTACCTTTTGTCTCCGTCGATTTTGAGACCACGGGTTTAAATGCAGAAGAAGACGCCATTCTTACTATTGGTTTAGTTCCGTTTACTCTGGAACGAGTGCAATGCAGTGGCTCGCGTCATTGGGTGGTGAATCCAAATCGAGAATTGAATGAAGAATCGGTTGTGATTCATGGTATTACCGATTCAGAAGTGAAGAGTGCGCCGCAACTTAATCAAATCTTAGAGGCTATATTGGCAGAACTCTCAGGCAAGATTGTGGTGGTGCATTACAAAAATATTGAGCGTCAATTCTTTAACAATGCCTTGTTGAATAGCATAGGTGAGGGGATTCAATTCCCTGTTGTAGATACCTTGGATATTGAATACGCGATTCAGCGTCGTCAATGTGAAGGTTGGTTAAATAAGCTCAAAGGTAAAAAGCCGGGCTCGGTGCGTTTAGGGCACGCTC
The DNA here is from genome assembly GCF_002875385.1 of Vibrio sp. 10N.222.52.B12. Taxonomy (NCBI): domain Bacteria; kingdom Pseudomonadati; phylum Pseudomonadota; class Gammaproteobacteria; order Vibrionales; family Vibrionaceae; genus Vibrio; species Vibrio sp. 10N.222.52.B12. Next base: position 11,719 of record NZ_MDAW01000176.1, read on the forward strand.
GTGAAAGATATCATCTGCCAGTATATCAACCTCATCATGCACTTACGGATGCACTTGCGACAGCGGAACTGCTACAAGCGCAACTGCAATACCATTTTGACGAGGACATGCGATTGTCTACGATTTGGCAATAACCACGCTGCAATTTAGCCATAAAAATAATTATTCGTCCCGATAACGAAATGCAATGCGATATCGGGGCGTTTAACGTTAAAATTACACAGTAGAGTAACAATTCTAATAGCGGCGCAACGATCGCAATAAGCTTTGCAGCAAGTGGCGCGAAAAAGCCATCCCTTCGATTCCTACAACGATTTTTTTAATTTGGCCACGTATTTTAAGGAGATAAATCGTGAGCACTGACAACAATGGCGGTATACAGCGCCCCGACGGTAAGGTGAACCCGATCGATACTGATTACCAGATTGGTCAGGATAACGTCGCGTTAAAAGTCGGTCCTTTTGGACTTGATATTCACAACCGTGTATTTGCTATTTCAGGCATGTCGATCATCCTGTTCGTAGTGTTAACACTGACATTCAGACAACAAGTAGAACCGTTCTTTGCGGGTTTGCGTGGTTGGCTGGTATCAAATCTTGATTGGTTCTTCCTATCTGCGGGCAACGTGTTTGTCGTGGTGTGCTTGATCCTGATCGTCACGCCACTTGGTCGTGTTCGTATCGGTGGTACAGAAGCAACGCCAGATTATACTTATGCCGGTTGGCTTGCGATGCTATTCGCAGCTGGTATGGGTATCGGTTTGGTGTTCTTTGGTGTATCTGAGCCAATGTCTCACTTTAGTGCGGCACTAGGTGGTGTAAACGTTGAGAACGGCGTTCGTACTGACTGGGCTCCACTGGGTGCTGCGGAAGGGGACACCTCGGCTGCGTCTGCACTTGGTATGGCTGCAACGATTTACCACTGGGCTCTGCATCCATGGTCTATCTATGCACTGTTGGCTCTTGGTTTGGCGATTTTCTCGTTTAACAAAGGCTTGCCTCTAACGATGCGTTCCATTTTCTACCCTCTTTTTGGTGAGCGCGTTTGGGGCTGGACTGGTCACATCATCGATATTCTTGCCGTAGTTGCAACGGTATTTGGTCTAGCGACTTCTCTTGGTTACGGTGCATCGCAAGCGGCAACAGGTCTTAACTTCCTGTTCGGTATCCCAATGACAGACACTACGCAAGTTGTGTTGATCATTATCATCACGGCACTTGCATTGATCTCTGTGGTTGCGGGCCTAGATAGTGGTGTTAAGCGTCTGTCTGAAATCAACATGGGTTTAGCGGCGCTATTGCTATTATTCGTGATCATTGTTGGTCCAACTATGGCGATTATGACGGGCTTCTTTGACAACATTGGTGCTTACCTAGCGAATATTCCTGCATTGTCGATGCCGTTTGGTCGTGAAGACGTGAACTACTCGCAAGGTTGGACTGCGTTCTACTGGGCATGGTGGATTTCATGGTCACCATTCGTAGGTATGTTTATTGCGCGCGTATCTCGTGGTCGTTCTGTTCGTGAGTTTATCGTGTGTGTAATTTTGATCCCATCTACAGTGTGTGTGTTATGGATGACCGCATTCGGCGGAACGGCGATCAGCCAATACGTGAACGATGGTTACCAAGCAGTATTTGATGCAGAACTGCCTCTTAAACTGTTCGCTATGTTAGACGTGATGCCACTTTCTCAGATCACTTCTATCGTGGGTATCATCCTAGTAGTCGTATTCTTCATTACGTCAGCTGACTCTGGCTCTTTGGTTATCGATACGATTGCCGCGGGCGGTAAAGTGGATGCGCCAACACCACAACGTGTGTTCTGGTGTACATTCGAAGGCTTGGTAGCAATTGCACTGATGCTTGGTGGCGGTCTAGCAGCGGCACAGGCGATGGCGGTAACAACGGGCTTGCCATTCACAATCGTACTTCTTGTGGCGACAGTGTCTTTGGTGAAAGGCCTAATGGATGAGCCTCGTCCAAAATCTAAATCAGCGAAAAAAGCGAAAGCGTAACGCGAATCTTTTCTCTGATAAATTTCAATAAAAAACGGCATGCTTGGGCGTGCCGTTTTCTTTTCTTATGCTTTATTTCTTTTTCTCACCCAATCTGTTGCATTAATACCGAATGGAAGGATTTCTTACGGTTGTAATCATTTCTTTGGGTGGGCTGCTGACGAATAGTGACGCTGTATCGTCTAATTTCTTACGTTGCCCTATAAATACATTAGAGCTCAAACTAATTTTCATTTCACCCTCAACCACTAATGATGTGACATTGATCGACTTAATGACGATTAATCTCTTGTTTATTTGATTTTTAGCTACGAGAGATGCCCATAATAAAAAGGAAATTTAATTAGAACACGAAGGATATGTATCTACACATGATCACATCAGCTCCTTGGGTGATGTATCCAGAAATTGGAGAAGACCCAAGCAAAAAATGGATTTTTCGTGAGCCAGAAGTGTCGGATGGTGACAACGTCTACAGCTTGATAGCAGATTGTCCACCACTCGATATGAACTCTTCATATTGCAATTTCCTTCAGTCTACGCACTTCAGCAAAACCTGTATTTTGGTTGAGCATAAAGGCGAGCTCGCAGGGTTTATCTCTGGTTATCAAAAGCCAGATGAACCTAATGTGTTGTTCGTCTGGCAGGTCGCCGTCGCTCCTCGTTTTAGAGGCAAGGGTTTGGCTTTTCAAATGCTCGACAATTTATTAAAGCGAGAAGGGCTTGAAGGCATCGACACCGTCGAAACCACAATTACTAAATCTAATGAGGCATCTTGGGCACTATTTAAAAAACTCGATGCTCAAAATAGTAATGCTGGCGAGGTGACCACTTTCTTGGACGAAAAAGATCATTTCAAGGGCAAACACGATACGGAATACCTGTATCGCATTCCCCTCAATTAACTCCCACCCAATAGGAATCAAATAACGGTCTCATCATGGATATTTTCAAAAAGCAGGAATCCAACGTACGTTCATACTCAAACAGTTTCCCGGTTGTCTTTCGCAAAGCAAAAGGTTCCTGGCTAGAAACAGAACAAGGCGAACGTTACCTCGATTTCCTTGCTGGAGCGGGATCTCTAAATTACGGTCATAACAATCCAGTACTCAAGCAAGCGCTCCTTGAGTACATTGAAATGGATGGCATTACACACGGCTTAGACATGCACTCAGAAGCAAAAGCCGCTTTTCTTGAAGCCTTGAATAAGTACATTCTTGAACCAAGAGCGCTTGATTACAAAGTTCAATTCACTGGCCCAACGGGAACCAACGCCGTTGAAGCCGCCATTAAATTGGCAAAGAAAGTGAAAGGGCGCAGTAGTATCGTAGCTTTCACCAACGGTTTTCACGGTTGTACGGCGGGTGCGTTAGCGGCAACGGGTAACCAACATCATCGCCAAGGCGCGGGCTCTAGTCTTAACAACGTCACTCGTATTCCTTTCGAAGGTTATGCTGATATTGATGGTCTCAAACTGTTTGAAACCATGTTGACCGATAACTCGGCGGGTATGGATAAGCCAGCGGCAGTACTGCTAGAAACCGTGCAAGGTGAAGGTGGTCTAAATGTGGCATCCAACGCGTGGCTGCAGCGGTTAAGTAAGTTGTGTAAAGCACACGATATCTTATTGATTGTTGACGATATCCAAGCAGGGTGCGGCAGAACAGGTACATTCTTCAGCTTTGAGCCATCGGGTATCAAGCCAGATATGGTGACTCTGTCTAAATCCATTGGTGGTTATGGTCTACCAATGGCTATTGTGCTCTTAAAGCCAGAACTTGATCAGTGGAAACCAGGCGAGCATAACGGCACATTCCGAGGAAATAACCACGCGTTTGTGACTGCCGCGAAAGCACTCGAGGCTTACTGGTCAAACGATAACTTCGAAACGCACATTAAGCGTTGCTCAAACATGGTTAATGAAGTTATTCAACGTTCGGTTCAACGATTCCCTGAGTTGTTTGTACAGCGCAAAGGCCGCGGCATGATGATCGGAATTGAATGTAAGAATGGCCAAATCTCAGGCGATATTGCTAAAACCTGTTTCGACAATGGCATGGTGATTGAAACTGCAGGACCAAATGATGAAGTCGTGAAGTTCTTCTGTCCATTGACCATTTCAGAATCCGAACTTACGCAAGGGCTGAATATCTTCGAGGGTTCAGTCGAAGCCATAGCAAGCAAACATTTCAAACAAGCATCATAGCAAGGAAAGAATTATGATCGTTAGAACACTCGATGAGTGTCGCAATAGCGAAAGACGTGTAGTGTCGGACAACTGGGAAAGCGTACGTATGTTATTGAAAGATGACAACATGGGCTTCTCATTCCATATCACGACGATATACGAAGGAACAGAAACACACATTCATTATCAGAATCATCTCGAGTCGGTATTTTGCATGAGTGGAGAAGGGGAAATAGAAGTCGTAGGTGGCGAAACCTATCCAATTAAACCCGGCACACTGTACATCCTTGATAAGCATGACGAACATTATCTTCGTGCATACAAAAACAAAGAAATGGTGATGGCATGCGTGTTTAACCCACCAATTACAGGTGCGGAAGTGCACGATGAGAACGGTGTTTACCCTCTGGTTGACTAGCCTAACTCTATAAACATTTGAAATGGGGTGAAGCTTCACCCCATTTTCTTTTCCTTTCTTTCAAATTACCAATCATTAAGGCCCTCTCATGACATTTACCGTAGAAAAGATCGGCGGTACTTCGATGACAGCATTCGATGCTGTGCTTGATAACATTCTCCTTCGTCCACAAAACCCTTATAACCGTATTTTTGTCGTTTCTGCCTACGGTGGTATGACGGATGCACTACTGGAATGCAAAAAAACCAGCAAGCCAGGCGTCTATCAATTGATTGCCAAGCGAGATGAAGCATGGGAGGAGGCGTTAGATTATGTTGAAAGTCGAATGCTACTGACCAATGAACATATCTTTGCTGACCCAATGAATAGAATGCGTGCGGATAAATTCATCCGTTCTCGCATCGCAGAAGCTAAAAACTGTGTCACCAACATTCTTGAAACTTGTCAGTATGGTCAATTTTCTCTACGTCATTATTTGCCTCAAATTCGTGAATTTCTCTCCTCGATAGGTGAAGCACACAGTGCCTATAACACGGCTTTGAAATTGAAAAATATCGGCATTAACGCAAAGTTTGTCGATCTTTCTGGTTGGGATAACCAAACACCCAAAACACTGGATGAATCTATCTCTGATGCCTTTGCTGAGATTGATGTTACTCAAGAATTGCCAATTGTCACAGGGTATGCCTACTGCAAAGAAGGTTTAATGCACACCTATGATCGCGGTTACAGTGAGATGACGTTCAGTCGCATCGCTGCCATGACTAAAGCTGATCTGGCGATTATCCATAAGGAATACCATTTAAGTTCTGCCGATCCGCGAGTGGTTGGTGTCAATAACGTTAACCCTATAGGCTCGACCAACTATGATGTGGCTGATCAACTGGCAAACTTAGGGATGGAAGCCATCCATCCCAATGCTGCAGCGGGTCTACGTGAGAGCGGTATTGAGTTACAAATAAAGAACACGTTTGAGCCTGAGCACCAAGGAACGTTAATCTCAGCAGATTATCGCCCAGAGAATGATCGTATTGAGATTATTGCAGGTAAACAAAAGGTGTTTGCACTTCATTTGTTTGACCAAGCGATGGTAGGCAAAGTAGATAATGTCAGTTACGAACTGATGGAAATCATTGCGGACGCTCGCGTTAATCTGATTGGGAAGGAGATGAACGCAAACTCAATCACTTATTACCTAGGCGGCAGCATTGATAGTTTAAACAAAGTGCTCTACAAGGCTGAGAAGCGCCACCCTAAAGCATCAATTACAGGAAAAATGGTCGCGTTGATCTCCGCGATTGGTTCTCAGATTGACACTAATAAAACTTTAGCGAAAGGCGTGCTAGCGCTGATGAACAGTGGGGTAACACCGATCGCGCTCCATTCATCAATGAGAAACGTGAATGTACAGTTTGTGGTCAGTGATGGCGAGTATAAACAAGCGATTTGTGCACTGCACGAAGAGTTCTTTGAGCAAGGCAGTACAATGAAAAAATCGGTGAGCGTTGCTTAAAGCGTTTAGTTGGTAATGGAAATAGTAAAGGAGCCAATTGTGGCTCCTTTGTGTTTCTTATCGAACAATTTAGATATTCGGGCGAGCAGTCTCGTTAGTGGATGGCGGTAAGTGAGGCAACGTCACTTCCGGTTGATCACCCGTTAGAGAACGTAAGAACTCAGTGATTTTTCCAGACTCTTCCTTCGTCAGCTTTTGGCCAAGTTGTAAATCAGCCATCATCGACACCGCTTCTTCTAACTCCCAAACTGAGCCATCATGGAAGTAAGGGTAGGTCAGTTCAACATTTCTTAGTGTCGGTACTTTGAAGACAAACTTATCGAAATCATTACCCGTGATCGCTTTACGTCCCACATCTGGGTTATCCGTTGCGAACGGCTTCACTAAGCCCATTTTTTGGTACATTTGACCACCAGCGAGAGGGCCGCTGTGACACGCTGTACAACCTTTCGCTTTGAATAAGTTGTAACCCTCGACCTGTGCGGTAGTGAGTGCATTATCGTCGCCTTTTAACCAAAGATCGAATGGCGCGTTTGGTGTACGCAAGGTTTGTTCGAACGTTGCAATCGCATCGGTGACGTTATCAATATCTATGGTCTCAGTCCCATACGCTTCTTTAAACCACTCGCGATATTGTGGAATCGACTTGAGCGTGTCGATCGCAAGCTGGTGGCTAAAGGCCATTTCGAGTGGGTTTTCTATAGGGCCAGCCGCTTGTTCTTGCAAATCTTTTGCGCGCCCGTTCCAGAACTGAACAAAGTTCAAATCTGAGTTAAACACCGTCGGTGAGTTGATAGGACCAATGGCCCATTTATGACCAATGGAGCTTGGTAGGTTATCGACGCCACCTTTTGCGATGTTATGGCAAGAGTTACAAGAAATGGTGTTGGAGGCGGATAAACGAGGTTCAAACCACAACGTTTTACCCAGTTCTACTTTCTTAGCATCAAGGCCAGAAATAGGCTCAATGACCTTGATTGGCTCTGCAGATTGGCGCTCTGCATAGGCACCGAAAGATAGGACTGACAAGACGCTCACTGCTATAAGAGTTTTCATAATAACTTCCTTTTTAAGTGATTTTTCACTCTCACTAGGGCGGCGTACTTCTTATTGGTACGCTCTGGAAGTCACGGTATAGCAATCGTTTTATTCGATAAAATGCAAAAAATCGATGGTTTTTATGGCAAAAAACGATGTTAAAAACGCACAAACTTTGCACGATTTGATTTTGCTAGCTTCCCAAGCAGTTGGTCACCTTTCATTTACAAATATGCAAAGAATATAAACGACAGGTTCGTTGATTTAGGTCAATTATGCAATCAAATGAACCTTAGTAGGTGAAAAACCTAGAATGAAAGAAAAGTGAAGTCTTTATTGCGTAAATTATCGATAGTAGGAGGGTATGTAACAGGTAATATGTCAGGTGTGTAGAATTATTCTATTTTAGGGATTTTGCTCTAAGTCTAAATGAATCTTTGCATTTCAATTTCAATAAAGCTTGGTTATTGATCATGTTTCTGAGTGTGTGAATTATTATCAATTACGCATCCGGTTGCGTATTGTTCTAGGTTGAATCGTGTAACGTCACTGCAGCACGTATTGAGCGTATTACGCTGATTGTCTGTGTTTTCGTGTTGACAGTTTGGTACTAGGTAAAAATCAACAACACTATGATTTCAAGGAACATTTTATGTCAAAGAAACTACTTACTTGTTGTATAACCTCGGCACTCTGTTTTCATTCTGCTTCCGTTTACTCTCAATCAACGGATCTGCCAGATGCTTCTGATTTACAACAAGCCCCTGCAGCGTTGCTGCTCGCTCCGGACGATGTTGCCATCGCTGATCGTTACATTGTGGTCTTTAAACAGCCACAAATGATACCGAGCGATTCTCCTGATTTTCAACAATCCACACAGCAATCCGTGGACAGTATGTCCGGCTTATATTCAATACAGGTAGAATCCGTATTTGATCGCTCAATTAGCGGGTTTGTTGCCACGTTGAATACAAATCAGCTGGACGAACTGCGTGCTGATCCGAGAGTAGACTATATCGAACAAGATAAAATGCTAACGCTTGAACCGATAGTCTCGGTAGAAGCGAACCAAAGCAATGCGATTTGGGGCCTTGATCGAATTGATCAGCGCAGCCTACCGCTTGATAGCAATTACAACGCCAACTTTGATGGCACTGGGGTAACGGCTTATGTCATCGATACAGGTGTGAACAATTCACACGTCGAGTTTGGTGGTCGCTCGGTTTCAGGGTATGACTTTGTCGACAACGATGCAGATGCAAGTGACTGTAATGGACACGGCACACACGTTGCGGGCACCATTGGCGGCAGCCAGTATGGTGTGGCAAAGAACGTGAATATTGTTGGTGTAAGAGTGCTTAGCTGTTCGGGCTCAGGTTCGACATCCGGTGTCATTGCCGGGGTGGACTGGGTGGCGGCTAACGCTTCAGGGCCTTCAGTCGCCAACATGAGTTTAGGTGGCGGCCAATCTGTCGCTCTCGATAGCGCAGTGCAAAGTGCGATTCAATCAGGGGTTAGCTTCCTGCTCGCGGCCGGTAACTCCAATGCGGATGCTTGTAGCTATTCACCTGCTCGTGTTGCTTCTGGTGTGACCGTTGGCTCCACAACGAGCTCAGATTCACGCTCGAGCTTTTCAAACTGGGGTAGCTGTGTCGATGTATTTGCACCAGGCTCGCAAATCAAATCTGCTTGGTATGATGGTGGCTACAAAACCATCAGTGGCACCTCAATGGCAACGCCACATGTAGCCGGTGTTGCAGCGCTATATCTTCAAGAAAACAGTGCATTATCACCAAGCCAGCTAGAGGCTCTGATTGCTGAACGAGCATCCAATGGAAAAGTCTCAGACACTCGCGGAAGCGTAAACAAGCTGCTCTATAGCTTGTCAGATTCTGGCTGTGGTCAAGATTGTGGTGGTCCAAATCCAACACCGGATCCTGAGGGCAAGCTAACCGCTGGTTTACCAGTGAATGGCTTGAGCGGCGCAACAGGTGCGATGGACTATTTCTATGCTGACCTAGAGGCAGGCCAACGTCTAACTGTTCAAACCATTGGTGGAAGTGGGGATGCTGACCTCTACGTACGCTTTGGCTCGAAACCAACACGCAATAACTGGGATTGCAGACCATACAAATACGGTAACAACGAGACATGCACAGTGACCGCACCGCAGAGCGGTCGGTACCACATCATGATTTACGCATATTCTAGCTACAGCGGTATGACCATTCAGGCGAACTACTAACTTACAACACCAAGCCCACTTTACGGTGGGCTTAGTTTTTGAAAGCTCTATGTTTGAGCCTATTCAAATACATTTGTTTGTCGTTCTAAAGGGGTAACTAGATGGGAGTAGCTGTCGCTATAAATAATATTGAATTTGAATTTGAATTTGAATTTGAATTTGAATTTGAATTTGAATTATGGATAGAGATGTAAACGTCTGCCGTTGTATTCACCAAAGCAGGGGGGGGAAATTTAGCGAATAGCTAAGATAACTCGAAATAGGAAAGGGCTGATATGAGTCTCTTTTTATTTTTCCGTTGTTTAAATCTCGTGAATAAATAACACCATAATTCATTCTTTCTGTGAATTAATTAAACTAACAGTTATCTTAAAAGAAAGGGAATAATAGCCCTTTGAGATTTCATGATGAGCTTTTGAGTAGTAAAAACATCTATTTTAATGGTTAATTTGTCGCCACTATTTATCTAATTGTTAGAACTATCATATTGTAACAAATTCTTACATTTGGTATTTAGGGGCAGTTTAATGCGATATCAATCTTCACCAAGTAACCATACAGAACAACTACAACAGTCAACTCAAGAACGCGCTGAACAACAACGTCTGGCTCGAAAAGAAGAGCTTAAAGTGACACAAGAAGATAATAAGCGTTGGGCTGCAAATCGAGAAAGAGTCATGGCTGAACGCAACAGTGAAAATACTGAAGTCACCTTAACTCAATTAAAAGAAAATAAGAAAAAGGGTGGGCTTAGTTCTTTGTTGTGCGCGAAACCGAGTTTTTCCAAGCTCCCAACCAAGACCGTTGCTTATTGTTGGGTTAATACAAAAGCGGAAAGTGGTGAAGACAATATTATTCCAAGCGTTGAAAAGGAGCATGGTCTATTGAACGTCATTAGTAATGCAAAAATCACCCCGAAGGTAAAGCACATTATATATGTTGATAGACGCACTAAGGGGCGAACCTGTTATGACTCACGCGTTGAGCTTCCTGATAATGTTAAGTTTGTTTCAGTTGATGAATTGCTGAGCAAGAAAAACATCGCGACGCCAGTCATTGCCAAGAAGGTGACTGAATTGTATGAGGCAAGTATCAACCATGGCAGCCCAGCTTTTGCGAAGAATATGGTCTCTTTACTTGCCCTAAATGCTGGAGATTACTTCTTCGATATTGGTGTCAGCATCAAGCCAGACGGGAATTTAGTTAAGCATCTTAATGGCGAGAGCAAATTTTCCGGCGGTGCAGTAGGTAACGGGAGTTATCTGATGGGGGGACACAATAAAGAGGATATAGAGACGGTTGTTGAGTACCTCTACGAAATGTATACCTGTCAAAGGGCACCAACTGTACATCCCAAGAAAGCAGTAGAGGTATTAGAAAACCTCGATAAATCGTTGAAGCCAGCAGATGTGATAAGTGCAGTAACAAGCAACTCGAAATTAGACGAAAAAATCACGCCAGCGGACTTCGTTACTTACTCTCGCAGGATGGAGCAAGGATTTGCTGAACGCGGCGTTAAGACTACAGAATGCGAATACGCTCGTCACACGGACGTTGTCTTTGGTAACAACATTGCAGTACTCACTACTAAAGTGAAAACGGGCTTTAGGAGCGGAACAGACTTCGTTAATACCCATAAGATGAGCCATATTCACAAAACTAAAGTGGAAGTGCATCACGTGCCGGTTTTATAAGGTGAGTGGGTCTAAAATACAGAAGGGACTCATTTGAGTCCCTTTATATTGAAATTAGATTGTTTTTCTTTTAGCGTTAGAAAAGACTCAATTATTATGAACTACAATGTTTCCCACATAACGTCACATTTCCCTTCTATTGCCGTTTTTAATAATTCAAGTAATGGATAGGCTCGCTCAATGATTGAAATAGCAGGTTCTGCGTTTTCATGCTCTTCATTCATTTCAACATTATTGAGGTTTCGTATTTTTTCTCGTTCGATCGCACTATTTAGTTTTACCAGTACCTCTGGTATATCTGATGCAAGAATCGCACTTGGCACCTTTCCACTATGCTCCATCATTTTTATTATTTCTTGAGCAACGTCACCAAACATGATGACACTTGCATGATTTTTACAACTAAATTTTACTAACATAAAAACCTCTTTGCGTTTGCTATCTAAAAAAATCTGTGTCTTAAGCAACTTCAAAGATAACCCCAATTGAAAGTTTGCTAGTATCTATTTGTTCATTCATCATTAATACATGTATTTAAAGAGATGGAATTGAGGCTATCTACTTTATTATTGGAATCTAACGTTATAATTCGATAAGAGATACCACGTTTCAATAGATATCTAGTTTCCTCTTTCTCACAAAATTCGATAGCAACTTGCTCAACTAGGCTATCCATATCAACAAATTTGTTTTTGGTAAAAATAAGAGAAATGTTATTCGCATCTGACTTGGCTTGTACTAGTGTTAATGCTCCTATTTTTTGTGGGAGTCGGCTTGAAATAATCGTTGCTCTATAATCAGATAACTCATTTGGTAGCATTTGATTTGATAAACAACCGTTCAGCAGAATGATGATAAATAGTACGAATGTATTACGATGTTGATTCAAGAAAAACACTCCCTCTTGAACTATTTCTAGAGCTATAATTATGAAAAACTTTATGCATTGAGTTAGAAGACATAGCCGACAAAAATGCACTGTAATCGAGAGTGAATTGAACTTTCGTTCCAACGGCTAAGGGCTTTTGGGAAGTTTCGAGTATCAAGTGATCACTGCTTGACGACAAAATGTTCATATCATAAGGAGCGATAAGCCCCGTCACACAAACATCTTGACGACCCAAGGCGAGAATTGCCTGCGAAACAGCTCCGCGGTCTTGGAGTATTTCCCTTTCACCAAATGCATTGCCCCCTCGATTCCCCCATGGCAAAGAAGGTTTAATTTTAGCTTCGATCACCTCAGCAGTTAACGTAATCGCATCGGTGTATAACCCTTTGATTGAATTCTGCTCTACAGGGACACAGCCTAAGAATATTGCTTCTCCGAGTCGCAAGTTGTTGACTCGAGTTTTCCCCTCATGAGCTAGAACCCAATTGATTGAAGATGAGTTTCCACCTGAAATAATCTCAAGACTAATACCAAAAACTGCTTCAATACCGTCTGCAAGATCAGAAAGAAGCCTCATCTTTTTATCATCAGGAGCAACACCATAGCGACACGTAAGATTCGCCCCAATCCCTTTGATAACTATATTGGGTAATAGAATGATCTCACGTATGAAATTAATGACGCGACATGGCATAACACCTTCTCTCAAATCTCCAAGCTCAACCATTATTATCACACCGTGTTTAGTATTTTCTCGTTTTGCTACTCGAGAGAGCCGCTGAATAACTTGAACTTCAGTATTCAGACTGATGTCACAATACGCCACCACACTCGCAATCTGACTCAGCATTGGAGTGCGTATTAACATTTTCGGAACAGCAACTCCACAATGTGTCATTCTTTGTATATTTTCCACTCTAGAATCAGCAAGCATACTTGCTCCAGCATCAACCAGAATGTGCGCAATGATAGGATGACCTAAACAAGACTTTGTAACCGGTGTGACTGAGACATTTTTTAAAGCAAGTGTTTCAATAAGAAACTTAGCGTTATGATGAATTTTTGAACAGTCAATATTTAACTTCGGGTAACTCACCTTTGCTCTGATATTTTGTTTTCTAACAAAGGATAGGTCGACAATACCATCTGAAGCAGTTGTTCTTTAGATTGAGATAATGGATCTGTCACAGGTAGGTCAAACTCAGCAGAATACACACTTATTTCGGAAATAATCTCATCTGAAGACATCCCTTCATGATTCAGAGTTAACCCGATAACTGTAGTATTGGAGAACGCCTCTATGAGGTTTATCTCACAGGCAACGGAAGGCATCGGCATATCTGGAAAATCTATGCGATACATACGTTTAGGCGCATGTTGTAGAATAACACTAGTCGGACAACTACCACGTAATATAAACGAGCTGGTAGAGAATGCAGGATGACTCAGTGCTCCCTGTCCTTCAATAATAATGATATCTGGATTCTCTGCTTCATACGCTTTAACGATTACTGCTTCTAGCTCCCCAGCACAAAATTGAGAGGGGACAGCATCTAATGCGACACAATAAGGTGCACCTTGTATAATGCCCGTTTGTCCCGTCGCTATCATAACAACATTGAGACCCTTATTTCTTAACTCATTCGCCAGTATCGTCGCAGTCGTTCTTTTCCCCAATGCGCAGTCCGTTCCCATTATCGCAATTCTTGGACACTGAACACTGTGTATTTTGCCACTAAATAATTGCAGTTCTCCCTTGCTCTTGGGTCTACGAATATCAAGAATATGAACATTATTTTTTAAGCTGGCTTCACGAAAAACAGGGTCATCATTTAAGAACTCATGTAAACCATTCACTATATTCATATTTAATGACATAGCATCGAGAATAATTTGCTTTTCAGAATCTGAAAGAAAACCTTTTGATGGCGCTATCCCAAAAATAAAGTAATCAGGAACTGTTTCCGCCTGAATAATGGCTTCTTCAATATTTGCCACAATAGGAATATGATTTTTCGTACCATAAAGAACTTCACCGGAATCTAAGTTAGCTAGCTCACTATCAATAACAGATAAAATGCGATAATTGTGGGAATGCCTTACCAAACCATTCGCTGTCTTTCCGTCAGTTTTATTAAAGTTACCTTCACAGTAAATAATTGCAGAAGGAGTCGTCGGATTGACTTTATGACAAAGTGGCGTCCAAGGTTCCGGACGAGTTGGGCTATGGTCGTTTTTTATATGTTCGGTTCTAGTTAATTGAAAGAT
>NZ_MDAW01000177.1:0-2321 GCF_002875385.1 Vibrio sp. 10N.222.52.B12
CCCTCTTGAACAGTTTGTTAAGTGCCGTCCGACTCAGTTTCAAACTTCACGGCATGCTTAACATGTCCGGTAACGACTTTTTGACACTTGTAATATGCCGAGACAATGTAAGAAAATTCATGAGTAAACAAACTTTCTTTAGGTGGCCACTCACTTAGTTTATCCATATTTTCAAATATGAAGATTTCTTCCAAATCTGTATACAAATCTAGTTCTTGGTGATCCATATAAGCCAAGAATGGGATTAACTTAGTTTTTAGGCTTTCAATTTCTGCTGAGGCTTTAATCACTTCATCGAGGTAAGTATGGGTGCCCCAAGGGCCCTCACTTTCCACTTTAGACATTAACGAGAGAACATTTATCCTATCTATTTTTTCATTATATTCATCTGGCAAACCTGAAGATGCGTCAACCTCAATGCCGATAGCATTGACAAAATTTGATGTAATGGTCCGTAGCTGAGTTTGAAGACGCGCAAAGAGTATTGAAGTCTTCGTTTTAACTATGAGCTGCTTTTTCCTTTGTGGGTAGTAAACAACCAGTATGTAGAATATGGCACTTACCAGATAACCAATAGATAAGTCCCCAGCAACGACCTTGTAATAGTTTACAATGTTAACATTCCAGCCAAACAAAACAGGCATATCTTGAGATATCTGGCAAAGCACAACAACCAGAATACAAGCTAATATAATGTAGTTAACTATTTTGTTTTCTTTATGGTAGGTAACAACTTCATCGTACAACTTTTTATTTAACACTTTTTCCTCGATATCTAATTCAGGCACTTAACGCCCTGTTAAGGTGTGAGCAACGCAATACTGGAGCCGCCGCATGCCATCTTAAACGCTAAACGCAACGCATAGCAAAAATGCCAAGCGTTGCGAATCACTCTTAAACAGTTTGTTAGAAGCACTATTACAATTTGTTTTGGTATAGATCACCGATAGGAAAAATCATTGTGTAATCATCCCAGTTTAGATTCCCATCAAGTAGGTCAAACTTCAAAAAGTGAGAAACGTCTTTATACACATCATAGTCTGGGTGACCATTACCAAAAATAAATGGTGCGAAGTCCACGATTGAAATATGACTATCACTAAACTCGATTTCTAATATGTGACCAGTAAGATGCGTTGCTCTAACCACCGATAACTCTGACATTTTTAACCTTCTTCGTAATTATCATTGGACTTACATGTTTCTTCTTTACAAAGTAGTCTATCCACTTATCCACTATATCTTCCGCATAACAGTGAACAAAGTCTTGAAACTCTCGCTTCTTCTTAGACTCTAACCCAGTCCCCTTATCTTTGACTACAACTCTTGTTATACGTCCATTCTTTAGGTGAATTTCCGCCTTAGATTCTTTACCTTGAAACTTACCATGTATGTGAATCGGCTCATGCTCATTGCTGTAAAAAAATAGAACTATCCCTAAGTACTCATAAATTTTTGGCATATACACCTCCTTAACATAGAGGTGCATCATTGTGCATATATACCAATTAAGAGTTTGATTAAAGAATGAACGTTTGAATTCTTAGAGCTGTGCCAGTGCTTATAACGCCCAATTAAGGTGTGAGCCACGCTACCACTGCACTCAACTTAGACGCCGTAAACACTAAACTAAACCCAAACTAAAAATGCCAAGCGTGGCGAATCACTCTTAAATTGTTTGTTATATGCCTTTCGTGCGCCTATACTTAATGCGCACCATAAATACGCATAGGTAATTGTCATGAGAAACGCATATAGTACGCAAGCACCCAAGAAGGCTGCAAACTTAAGCTTAAATAGCGAGTTACTCGCTGAAGCTAAGCGCCTAAACATAAACCTCTCGGCAACAATGGAAAAAGCCCTTGAAAAAGAAGTAAATCAGCGCCGTAAGACTGAGTGGTTAGAGCAAAATGCAGATGCTATCAACGCTTGCAATGAACTAACCGAAAATCACGGTCTATTTTCTGATTCTTACCGAGTATTCTAATGTCACAGTTTTCACTATACCAAAATAACGATAAAAGCACTGCTACCGCTTACCCATACTTTGTTGATGTTCAAAGTGAAATGCTTGATACACTGAATACCCGACTAGTGATTCCATTAACACCGGTTGAAATGTTAGAGAAGAAAGCCCCTACTCACCTATGCCCAGTGATCCACATTGATGAAGGTGACTTCGTAATCCTAACTCACCAAATGGCGAGTGTACCAACCAAGATCTTGCGTGATTCGGTAAATGATTTAAGCACTTTTAGAAACGAGATTATTGCTGCTATCGACTTCCTGATTACTGGCATATAACGCGCAGTTAAGGTGTG
>NZ_MDAW01000178.1:0-255 GCF_002875385.1 Vibrio sp. 10N.222.52.B12
GGCGAAAAGGGCGAATATTGGTCATTTCCATG
This sequence comes from Vibrio sp. 10N.222.52.B12, assembly GCF_002875385.1. Lineage (NCBI taxonomy): Bacteria > Pseudomonadati > Pseudomonadota > Gammaproteobacteria > Vibrionales > Vibrionaceae > Vibrio > Vibrio sp. 10N.222.52.B12. Next base: position 33 of record NZ_MDAW01000178.1, read on the forward strand.
CTAGCCTTAAAGCGCTTTAAGCGCACCTTAATATGGCGCAGCAATTAAAGAGTGACGCTAAAGCGATTTAAGGTAGTGAGCTGCCAAATACTTCGGCTTCGATTTTTGCCTGCATACCGAAAATTTCTCGTCATATCAAAAGATTAGGCGTAAACATAGCCGACTTTAGTTGCGGAATAACAAGACGTTCAAGGCGATTCGAAACGCATTGGGGTTTTAGTGC
>NZ_MDAW01000179.1:0-18074 GCF_002875385.1 Vibrio sp. 10N.222.52.B12
TGAGAGAGTCAAGCATTTTTTTCAAATTCTTTTTTCTCTCTTCCCGACTCGCTGTGTGACTTTCGTCTCACTCCGTGTCGGTGGATGCGCAGTATAGGGGGTTGAGAAATTAGCACAAGCGTTTTTTGCAAAAAAACTTTCAACCGCACAAATAACGAGCATTCTGCATAGATACTCAACGATCTTGTCTAATATTTCGGGTTGCAGAGGATCTTTTCATGATGAAACACCTGACTTCTGCATTAAAAGATCGCCTATTTCTTTGTGATTTCGGTTGCTGATCTTATCTCTCTTGGTTCTTTTTTCTCTTTCTATCGATATAAAGATGAAAAAAAAGAGCAGAACGATGACGAACTGCTCTTTTGGTCTTTGCTTTTTATTTGGGGGTACTTCAGGTGAAGTCTTGGAAAAGTGTTTCTTCTATATATAGAAGAAAAGATCAGAGCATCCTTGCCCTTCTCTTTACGACAGATTAGTTAGGGGTATATCTAAATGTCGTTATTGTTCGATGACGCATTGAGCTCGTAAGAGTGGAGCATGCTTGCATTCCCAATGGCGTCATCTTCGAGAGGAACTTAGTTCTTCAATACTTTTACGGTGTAGCTACCATCTTTTTGTTGGTATAGACCGTGGATGTCGGTTTCGAAACCTGGGTAATGCGCACCGATCTCACAAAGCATCTCTAGGAAGTCCAGCACAGGGCGCGACTCTTGAGTCACCATTTCACCAGGAAGTACTAGTGGCACACCTGGAGGGTAAGGAAGGATCATGTTCGCACTCACGCGGCCAACCATTTCTTCCAGTTTGATTTCTTCGATGTTGCCACGAAGCTCTTCTTGCCATGCTGCGTGTGGTGTTACTTTCATTTCTGGAAGTACATCGAACGCTTTGTACATTAGCTCTGGTAGGTTGTATTTCTTAGTTAGGTCATGAATTGCTTGTGCTAGTTCTTGAACGCGCATGCCTTCATAGAAGCTTGGATCTTCGTTGTATAGCGAAGGTAGGAAGCTCTTGATGGTTAGGTTCAAGTCGTAGCCACGTTTAAATTCAGTTAGACCGCGTAGCAATTGCATTGCTTTTGATTTGTCGATACCGATTGAGAATAGGAACAACAAGTTGTATGGACCTGTTTTCTCTACCACAATGCCGCGCTCATCTAGGAATTTAGCCACCAGCGAAGCAGGAATGCCTGATTCTTCTAGTTCGCCTTCTTTGTTCATCCCCGGAGTCAGTAGCGTTACTTTGATTGGGTCAAGATACATGTGGTTGTCATCCATGTTCTTGAAGCCGTGCCATGTGTCGCTAGGGTCTAGTTTCCAACATTCTGTGGTATCGATGCTTTCTGGTTGCCATACATCGAAGAACCAGCTGTCGCTTTCTGCTTCTAGGCGTTTGATCTCTTTACGGAAGCGGATTGCGCGATCGATAGAGTCTTGCATCAACTTCTTACCAGTGTTGCCGCGCATCATTGCCGCTGCAGTTTCAGTAGAAGCAACAATGCCGTACTGAGGTGAAGTTGAAGTGTGCATCATGAATGCTTCGTTGAAAGATTCTTTATCAAAGTCACCTTTCACGTGAATCATTGAAGCTTGTGAGAACGCTGCCAACAGTTTGTGTGTTGATTGTGTTTCGTAGAACACTTTGCCTGGCATCGCTTCACCACTCATACCACATTTACCTTCGTAAATTGGGTTGAAGTTAGTGTAAGGCACCCAAGCACTGTCGAAGTGGATGTGTTTACAATCTAGCGACTCTTTGATGAATTGTGTGTTGTACAACAAGCCATCGTAAGTTGAGTTAGTCACTACCGCGTAAGTTGGTGCTGTTGCACCTGGTGTTTTCGCCACTTTCTCTGCAATGACATCGCGGCTGAATTCGCTTTGTGGAATACCACCAAGGATGCCGTATGCGTTACGAGTTGGGCGGAAGTAGATTGGTGTCACGTCGCTCATCATCATTAGGTGAGTCAGAGATTTGTGACAGTTACGGTCAATCAGTACTGTGCTGCCCGCAGGTGCTGAGTACATACCAACGATTTTGTTCGATGTAGACGTACCGTTAGTTACGATGTACGAGCTGTCTGCATTGAATGTGCGTGCGATGTATTCTTCTGCATCTTTATGTGGACCTGAGTGGTCTAGTAGAGAACCTAGCTCAGGCATTGAGATTGATACGTCCGCTTTAAATGTGTTTGGACCGTAAAAATCGTAGAAGATGCTACCAGCAGGGCTTTTCTGGAATGCAGTACCGCCCATGTGACCTGGAGTACAGAAGGTGTATTTACCTTCTTCTACGTATTTGAATAGCGCTTTAGTGAATGGAGGCATGATGGCATCTTTGTATGCCTCAGTCGCTTGATTGATTTTGATAGCGATGTCGTCAGCCATACCTAAAGCATACTCGAAGAAGCTCACGTTTAGACGTAGGTCTGTTAGTGAAATGTCTAGAGTAGACTGTTCGTTGGCAAAAGCGTGAACAGGCAGTTTTTCGTTGATTTGGCTGATTCGTTCACATAGCTCTAGTGAGTATTTATCCCAGTCGAACAGCACACCGCAAATGCGTGGGTTCATCTCAATCATTTTGATCAAGTCTTTATCATCTACTGGGTAAACCACTTCGTAGCCCGCTTTCTCAAGAGCAGCGTGAAGTTGACGAACTGGCTCTTCTTTAAAGAACACACCCATGTGGTTCAAGATAGCGAATATATTCATTTGGACATCTCCAAGGCGAATGAGGGCGCTCTTTGCCATTTACAGGCAATGAGTAAGGTGAGCGCCGCGTGAATTTGGGGTTTATGGGCTGGCACCGTAGTGCCAGCGTTTGGGGATTAGTTGCTTGCTTGGGCAGGCATGTCGTCAGCGTGCATTTTCACGTACTGAGCAAGACCTGCTTTTTTGCTGTAGAACATCAAGATAACTAGAGAAACGATGAAGGTTGCTGTTAGCGTACCGCCCTCTGCACCCGCTAGTGCGATGAAGCAGAACAGACAAGCCACACCAGAGAACAGCATTACGAAGCCGTTACGTGTTGTCATACCTTCGAAGCGGATCAAGTTAATGCTTGAGTAGAAGTAAGGCAGCATTGTTAGTAGAACCGCGTCAGTTGTTAGCTGGTTGAATAGGTCTGATGCGTGTGCTGTTTTAGAGCTGAAGAACATCAGTACAACCATCAGTGCAGTCATCTTGATTGACGCAAGGATTAGACCTTTCTTAGGCACACCGTTTTTGTCAGTTTCACCGTAGATTTTAGGGAAGTTACCATCGCTCGCAGCGCGTTTACCCGCTTCACCTACTAGCATCATCCAAGAACCTAGCGAAGTGAAACATGCTAGCGCTGTGAATGCTGATACGAATGGTGCTGTCCAGCTACCGAATAGCTCAGTGGTTGCTAGCGCAAATGGCGCACCTGATGCCGCAACTTCTGACGCAGGGAACATGCCGCTGATCATTTGAGTTGAGAGGATGTAAATCACACCCGCGATACCAGTACCTAACATAGTTGCTAGTGGTACAGTGCGTTTAGGGTTTTCTACCATACCAGTCGATACCGCTGCTGATTCCACACCTACGAATGACCATAGACAGATAAGAACCGCTGTTACTACCGCGTGGCTGTCAGTACCTGCTGATACGTTCCAGTTTTGGCTGTAAAGCGCAGTATCGAAGTGCGTCCAACCAAATGCAGCTGTACCAACAACTGGGATAAGGATAAGAACTAGACCAAGCGTACATAGACGGCTTACCCAGCTACCACCAAGTAGGTTGACGAAAGTGAAGATCCATACCGATGCAATCGTCGCAATACCTGCTGGGATTGGGTTATTGAGCACAGGGAAGAATACTGAAAGGTAAGAAACACCTGTAATGGCAATAGCCAGGTTACCAATCCAGTTCGCGTGGTAATAAAGAACGCCCGTTTGGAAACCAAATACCGGAGACACTTCGCCAGCATAAGCGATAGGACCACCTTCTTGTGGGTTTTTGGTTGCCAGACGAGCGTAAACGAACGCCAGACTCAGTGCACCGACCAAACAGATCAGCCAACTGAAGATTGAAACAGAGCCTACAGAGGCAAGACTAGAAGGTAATAGTGCGATACCACTACCCATCATGTTACCGGCTACGACACCCGTACAGGCAATAAGACCGATTTTTTTCGCATTCGATGACATAACATCTCCAAATCTATTCTACTCGAGTCAACATGACTCAAACTGAATGGTTATTAGCGAGATGCTATGAGGAAGAACCTGCTCGACCTCGCTAACTTTCGAAGTGAAGACTACGCCCAAAAACTGGGAAAAAAATAAACTTGGGGTTATCAATAAAACAATTAGCCCATCGGTATAAAGTTGAGATAAACCTGATAAACTAAAAAACATAAAGCTACCATATACAGTAACTTAAGATAAAAAACTAAAGCACTCATGTCGAAAAGGTAAAAACATCAACCTCAACAAATTTTCCATCAACCTTATCAACCGCTATCAACATCAAGATAACCCTATCCTGATTACCCAAACTGTTGATGCAGACTTTTCCTACCCTTATTGACCAATTGACTTACATCAAACTTCCCCTCCTCTTTTACTCAACGATGCATAAGTACAAGCGTTATTACGCATAAACAACTGCATGTTTGTGATCGGTTTTAAATACGCAAGGCTAAGGCCGAAACCCAAACGTTCGATATGAAGCGGCACTAAGACAGGAAGTAAGAAGTAAGAAGTAAGAATGCCAAGGTGGTGAGAATAGAGAATAGAGAATAGAGAATAGAGAATAGAGAATAGAGAATGAAAAGCCCTCTCCTCTTCTATAGCAAGCACTATTAGTAGAAATAAAGGTAAGAATCATACACAAGAGGCAGATACAAAAAAGCCCCTCACCGAAATGAAGGGCTAAAGATATCTTTACTTGTTAGATAGTGGCTACTTACAGCATACGAACTACAGAAGGGTGAACTGCGCGATACATGGCGTAATCAATCGCCTTCATGTTACTTGGAAAAACCAAGTTCTCACACAGTAAGTAGGTCTCTACGGATGTATCAATATAGAAGGCTTCGCTATAGGACTCACTTGCCCAATCCAAATCACCATCCAATTCAGCATGTTTGCCTCGAATCACGTAAGACAAAACCGAGTCTCTCACCTCTAGCGCTTGATTCAAATGACGTTTCGCTAGTTCAACATCCCCAATAATGGTTTCATGCAAAGCCAAGGCTTCGTAGATACGAGGCTGAATTGGACCGACCATCATCTTCGCGTTCGCTTCTAGCTTATCACTTAACTGTTGTACTCTTCCCTTTCTTAATTCCAAAGCAGGATCTAGCGCTTTTTGCACATGGTAAGCTATTAGCAATTCCGATTGCACATAAGCATTGTCCGGTTCAATCTCTAGAATCTTCTCCATAAGGTCAATGCCGTGCTGGAATTGGTCGGAGTCTGATACATTTAAATAATGGTTGGCTTGAACGAATAACTCAAGCGCGTCTGGGTTCATTGGCATTCCTGCCACCAGCACTTTTGATTTGAGTTTTGCATCAGGTACTTTAAGCACTCGCATCAAATCCAAAGAGGCTTGCTGCAAAACGGTTTTTAAATGGCTGCTAGTTAAAGCATATTGACGGCTGAACAACACCTTTTCTGAAGAGTTATTGCGGTATTCCACTTCTAAGAAGCTGCCACCACCATTCTCTCGAACTCGCACCACCACCGATTTGCCCGGAACAATACCATTAGTGAATGACGCCTTCTTGAGCATCACTCGGTAATCACTCACCTGAGCGATATCTGCCATGAGTTTCTGAGCAAAGCCGTCGGCCAAGTCGTAACTCAACCCGCCTTTATTGAAATCATCTTGGAACTTAAACTCGATAAGGTGGGTATCAATGGCTTGTGTAATACGCACTTCCGATTGCTTATAAGTAAACACCCCCATCACGACCACCAAGATACTGATCCAGATGAAGTTCATAAAGCCTAAACGCCAAGGGCTAATTTTGTTGGGTTTACGCGGTGCTTTTTTCTCTTTCGACATCTCGCATACAGCGCGAGTTAAAGGACCTGCTGGAAATGTCATAGCCGGAGCGGGAAGTTCAGATGCTTCTTCTTCCATATCGTCAATGACAGGAGGAAGTTCATCAGTGCCACAATGACGAGCAGCAAGAAACTCATCATGCGATAGCGGTGCCACATTCGCCACCAGCTTGTAACCGCGCTTAGGCACAGTGATCACGTAGCTGATGTTTTCTTCTCGACCATCACGCAGTAGCTTACGCAATTCAAAAATCGATTGAGTGACGACTTGATCCGTCACAATCGCACCAGCCCAAACATATTGGATCAGCTCTTCGCGATTGAAAACTTCACTCGCGTGTTCAGCAAGGAAATGCAGCAGATTAATTAAGCGTGGTTCAACGGTAACTTCCCTGTCTTGTCGATACAGCTTATTTTCATCAACGCTCAAAACCCAATCATTGATTTGAAAATAGACTCCAACCATGTATGAAAACTCTCGTATCTGATAGACAGCGTCGCTTTAGGAATAGGGGGACTACAATTCTTACGGTCGACTAAAGGCGAGATTATAGGTGGGAAAGCGGCTTGAACCTAGAAAAGCAAGCCGCCAAAAATGCAAACTTAAGTTAAATGACGCAAAAATGAGACTATTCAAGGGCTGCCAAGATCGAGCAATGGCTGGCATCATCATTGTTATGCCCGCAGCAAGCGTCATTTATCTTCTTCAAAGCCGTACGGATTTTGCTGAGTTCAGCAATCTTCTCATCAATTAAAGTTAACTTTGCAGAAGTAATGGCTTTCACCTCAGCACAACTGTGTTCTGTCGCTTCTAATTTGATCCCTAGCAGCTCTTTGATTTCTTCCAAACTTAAACCAAGCTCTTTCGCTTTAAGAATGAAACGTACCTGCTTTTGGTTCTCTTCATTATATAAGCGATAGCCTGATTCACTTCGTCCTGCGGGTTTAATCAACGCATTTTTTTCGTAGAAACGCAATGTATCGGCAGTCACACCACAGCGTTTCGCCAGTTCACCTATCTGAAACATAACTTCCCTTATTAACTATCTCGTTACTTTTTAAGCGAAAGCACGAGGTTTTTACAATTATTTTTGAGATGCCAAACGATTGCGCGAGCTTTTTTGTAATAAATTGGTTAGAATACGCGCCATCAAATAGTGGAGACTGTTTTCTTGATAAGAAAACACCCTGCAAAGGTTTTTACCAAAACTGGCCAATATTTTACCCTAAGAGGTGGAAACAAGTTCATTTTTGGCAAACATCTTTAACTCCGTGAATTTGAGGAAATGGAAGCATGAACAACGCTCGCCCTATTCGCCGTGCGCTTATCAGCGTATCAGACAAAACAGGTATTGTTGAGTTTGCACAAGCTCTTGCTGAGCGCGGTGTCGATATCCTATCTACTGGTGGCACTGCTCGCCTGCTTGCTGAAAAAGGCATCTCTGTTACAGAAGTATCTGACTACACTGGTTTCCCAGAAATGATGGACGGCCGTGTTAAGACTCTGCATCCAAAAGTTCATGGTGGTGTTCTAGGCCGTCGCGGCCAAGACGATGACGTGATGGAAACTCACGGTATCAACCCTATCGATATGGTTGTTGTAAACCTATACCCATTCGCAGAAACCGTTGCTAAAGAAGGCTGTACGCTTGCTGACGCTGTTGAGAACATCGACATCGGTGGTCCAACAATGGTTCGCTCTGCAGCGAAAAACCACAAAGACGTAACTATCGTTGTTAACGCTCACGACTACGACCGTGTTATCGCTGAAATGGACGCGAACGAAAAATCTCTAACACTAGAGACTCGCTTCGACCTAGCTATCGCAGCATTCGAGCACACAGCTTCTTACGACGGCATGATCGCTAACTACTTCGGCACTATGGTTCCATCTTACGGTGAGAACAAGGAAGGTGATGAAGAGAGCAAATTCCCTCGTACGTTCAACCAACAGTTCGAGAAAAAACAAGACATGCGCTACGGTGAGAACAGCCACCAAGCAGCAGCATTCTACGTTGAAGCAAACCCTGAAGAAGCATCAGTTTCTACTGCTCGCCAAATCCAAGGTAAAGCCCTTTCTTACAACAACATCGCTGACACAGATGCAGCACTTGAGTGTGTGAAAGAGTTCGACGAGCCAGCATGTGTGATCGTTAAGCACGCTAACCCATGTGGTGTAGCACTAGGTGAAGATATCCTAGAAGCTTACGACCGTGCATTCAAAACAGACCCAACGTCTGCATTTGGCGGCATCATCGCATTCAACCGTGAACTAGACGCTGCAACAGCAACGGCTATCACTGAGCGCCAATTCGTTGAAGTTATCATTGCTCCTTCTGTTTCTGCTGAAGCAGTAGAAATCGTAGCTGCTAAGAAAAACCTTCGCCTACTTGAGTGTGGTGAGTGGACAACTAAGACAACTGGCTTTGACGTGAAACGCGTTAACGGCGGCCTACTGGTCCAAGACCGCGACCAAGGTATGGTGTCTGAAGATGACCTTAAAGTAGTTTCTAAGCGTCAACCAACCGCTGAAGAGCTAAAAGATGCGCTGTTCTGCTGGAAAGTAGCGAAGTACGTGAAATCTAACGCGATCGTTTACTCGAAAGGCGACATGACTATCGGTGTAGGTGCAGGCCAAATGAGCCGCGTTTACTCGGCGAAAATCGCAGGCATCAAAGCTGCAGACGAAGGTCTACAGGTTGAAGGTTGTGTAATGGCATCAGATGCATTCTTCCCATTCCGTGACGGTATCGACGCGGCTGCAGAAGCGGGCATCCAGTGTGTTATCCAACCGGGTGGTTCTATGCGTGATGACGAAGTTATCGCAGCGGCAGACGAACACGGCATGGCGATGATCTTTACGGGCATGCGTCACTTCCGCCACTAATTAGTTTTTGGTCTTCCCCTTTACCAAAGGGGAGTTAGAGGGGGTATGTTGTACGCACACGACTTACCCCTCCCAACCTCCCCTTAATAAAGGGAGGAGCGAAATCAAAGGAAATATTATGAATATTCTTATCATTGGTTCAGGTGGTCGTGAACACGCACTAAGTTGGAAAGCGGCACAAAACCCAAATGTTGAGACTATCTTCGTGGCTCCAGGTAACGCAGGTACAGCACTAGAGCCTAAACTAGAGAACGTAAACATCGCAGTAGAAGACATCGCAGGGTTGGTTGCTTTTGCAAAAGAAAAAGCGATTGAGCTAACCATTGTTGGTCCTGAAGCGCCACTGGTTATCGGTGTGGTTGATGCTTTCCGTGAAGCAGGCCTGCCAATCTTCGGCCCGACACAAGCAGCAGCGCAGCTTGAAGGATCTAAAGCGTTTACTAAAGATTTCCTTGCTCGTCACCAAATCCCAACGGGTGCATACGCGAACTTCACTGAAATCGAGCCAGCACTTGCTTACGTTCGTGAACAAGGTGCGCCGATTGTTGTGAAAGCTGACGGTCTTGCTGCTGGTAAAGGCGTGATTGTAGCGATGACACTGGAAGAAGCTGAAGACGCAATCAAAGACATGCTAGCAGGCAACGCATTTGGTGATGCAGGCAGCCGCGTGGTTATCGAAGAATTCCTAGATGGTGAAGAAGCAAGCTTCATCGTTATGGTCGATGGTGAGAACGTCTTACCAATGGCCACCAGCCAAGACCATAAACGCGTAGGCGACAAAGATACTGGTCCTAACACCGGTGGCATGGGTGCATACTCTCCAGCTCCAGTGGTGACACAGGAAATCCACAACCGCATTATGGAAGAAGTGATTTACCCAACGGTACGTGGTATGGCTTCTGAAGGTAACCCTTACACTGGTTTCTTATACGCGGGTCTGATGATCGATGCAGATGGCACTCCAAAAGTGATCGAGTACAACTGCCGCTTCGGTGATCCTGAGACGCAACCTATCATGATGCGTATGGAATCGGATCTTGTTGAACTGTGCCTTGCAGCAATCGACGAAAAATTGGACCAAGTAGAATCAAATTGGGATCCTCGCGCCTCTATCGGTATCGTGCTAGCGGCCGGCGGCTACCCAGCGGCTTACAACAAAGGCGATATCATTTCTGGTCTACCTCAAGTTGAAATTGAAGGCGAGAAAGTCTTCCATGCCGGTACAGATAACAAAGATGGCGACATCGTTACAAACGGTGGCCGTGTTCTTTGTGCGACCGCGCTTGGCAATAGCGTATCAGAAGCACAGCAACGCGCTTATGAGCTTGCGAAACCAATCAGTTGGGATGGTGTATTCCATCGCAACGATATCGGCTACCGTGCAATTGCACGTGAGCAAGAAAAATAAAAACAACTTCAGTTGGCTAAAAAGACAAAAGGCGCATTCAGCGCCTTTTTTATTATGTTTTTATCGAGAGATTTCGAAGCTACGTTTATTCCGAGATCAACTTTGGTCGTGATACGCAATCAAAATCATCATCATTGAGCATCAGCAATTCGTCGACGGTTGCCGTACTGCGAGACTCCTTGCCGATGAATGCAATGTAACTGTCCACTGAAGCTAACCTATCTATCACAAACTTAGGCAGGGTCTGGTTAAATTCCAATGTAGCAAACTCTCGCCCTTTGCAGGTTTCGAATGTTTCCCCATCCCAATAACCCTGGATTAGGCTCTTACCATCTCGGGATTGTTTCTTGATCGAAGCCACCACGTCATTTGCTTCTTTCTTATATCGTTCGAGTTGATCTCGCTGTAAAGGTAGCACTTTCCCGTTCACACGGTATTGCTGATAAATCGCATCACCATCTTTATTGAATCGAATGTGGATTTGAAAAGGCACCAATCCTTGTTTGGCATCGAGTTGCTCACCTTTTCGAATCAACTCTCTGAGCTCATCGTCATCCCAACGATAATCACTCTGATACGAGCCGTAATCACCCATGGTGACATAGTCTGCTGCCTTGCTGACACGCGTAAGGCGCTCAGTCATCCAGTATAAACTGGTGGCATCCCCCATGATTTTCCCGCCAGAGAAATGAGTAAATTGTTCGAGGTTTGGGGTTTCTACAGAAGCACAGCCAAAAAGAGTCAGGCTAGATAGGAGGAGTGAAGTGAGTAGATGTTTTTTCATGAAATTGCACCGAGGCAGAATACCTCGGTGCATTTTAACTTAGTTTACTGATTCTTTCAGCGCTTTACCTGCTACAAATGCAGGTACGTTAGCCGCTGCGATTTGAATCTCGTCACCAGTCTTAGGGTTACGACCAGTACGTGCAGCGCGGTGGTTCACTTTGAATGTACCAAAACCAATTAGTTGAACTTGGTCACCCTCTTTAAGAGCGTCTGTTACACCCTCAAGAGTTGCTTCAAGAGCAGCTTTAGCTTGTGCTTTAGATAGATCTGCTTTCTCTGCGATAAAGTCGATTAATTGGGTCTTGTTCATTAGGTTTCCCTTCTCATATGTTATCGAATTCAACTCACTCTAAAACATAAATGCCCCATCTGGCAAAGGTTTGTAAGCGATCTTTCGATTTTCTGACGTAGTTTTAGCCATAATATGAGTAATAACTCACAATTTGTTACTACTTGCACGATGAAAGCTCTTGCTTTCTAATGCAATAAGACCGATTTATAAGGCACTTTTGCGGTTATAATCTCTGCAAAGACCAACTATCACATTACATTCAAGGGCAACTATGCTGCTGTTATCCATTTATATCTCTATTGCTATCGGCGTTTCGTTTATCTGTTCGGTGCTGGAGGCGGTACTACTGAGTATCAGTCCGAGCTACATTGCACAGCTCAGACAACAGGGGCACCCTGCTTCAGCTCAGCTAGAAAAACTGAAGTCGGACATCGACCGTCCATTGGCTTCAATCCTGACGTTAAACACTATTGCTCATACTATTGGTGCAGCAACGGCAGGTGCACAGGCGGCAGTTGTGTTTGGTAGCGAAGCACTTGGTATCTTCTCTGCGGTTCTGACTTTAGCGATTCTTGTACTTTCAGAGATCGTACCTAAAACGATTGGTGCAACCTACTGGCGTCAATTAGCGCCTGCAGCAGCCGTATCGCTGCGTTGGATGGTTTGGGCACTGACACCATTCGTGTGGTTCTCAGAGCAGATTACAAAGCGTTTAGCACGCAACCACGAAGCACCAAAGATGCGTGATGAATTATCCGCAATGGCGATTCTTGCAAGAGAAAGTGGCGAGTTCGCAGAAGGCGAATCAAAAATTCTGAGTAACCTACTTGGTATTCAAGATGTACCCGTGACTCAAGTCATGACACCTCGCCCAGTCGTGTTCCGTGTGGATGCTACGATGTCGATTAATGAGTTTCTTGATAAACACAAAGAAACACCGTTCTCTCGCCCTCTGGTTTACAGTGAACAAACGGACAATATTGTTGGCTTCGTACACCGCTTAGAACTGTTCAAGCTGCAACAATCTGGCAGTGGTGAAAAGCAACTTGGTGCCGTTATGCGCCCTATTCAAGTCGTGCTAAACAATACCACTTTACCTAAAGTGTTCGACCAGATGATGAGCCACCGTCTACAACTGGCTTTAGTTGTCGATGAGTACGGCACAATTCAAGGTCTAGTGACACTTGAAGATATCTTTGAGCACCTATTGGGTGAAGAGATCATCGACGAAGCGGATAAGAGCACAGACATGCAAGAGCTAGCTTATCAACGCTGGGAAAACTGGAAAGAGAAGCACGGCGTGATTGAAAGCCGTGACGACGATGAAGAAGAGGAACAACTGGAGAAACAGGACAAAGAGCCAGAAGCTCAAGAGCCAACCAAACCAGACTCTAAAGAATCGTAATCAGCATTGGGCATAACAGCTCGAACGCACAAATTAAAAAGGCATCCACCATGGATGCCTTTGTTTTATCTATTCAACAATTAAAGTGCAATGCCGATGTTGCTCACGGCTTCTTCGCGCAGCTCTTCACGCAAATCTTTAATCAAGCTGATGTCACGCTCTACCGCTTCACGCAGTGGACGGAAGATAGCCCACTGAACATCCCACTCTTCACACACGGCTTCATTTTCTTTTTGGTTGTCGTTTGTGATTGGCTCTGAACCTTGTGCTTGTTCTAGGTCAGCAACAGTTTGTACCGACTGTTGGCTCACTTTAAGCATTGAATCGAAAAGGTAGTCGCGATCCAACAGACCATGCAGCAGTGTCGACAAGCTCTGACAAGCATCCATCGCTGGATAAACACCGTAAAAATCGAATTCATCTGCACTTGGGAACAACTCTTCTAACTTCTCTAATTGACGTTCGAAGTTAATTTTCGCGTTCTTAACCGTCAGAATTTCCCATACACTATCAAGAATCGCTCGGTAAGCACGTGGCTCAGCAAATTCTGTATTCTCACAAAACATCGCATAGTTTGGATACATGCGTTCACACAGACACGCCATGAAGGTAATTTGTTGCCAAGGTTCTAGTTTTTCCAAACGAACCTGAAGAGGATTCTTAAGCATAGTCACTCAATCATTGAAGAAAAAATCAGCGAAAGTGTACTTGATTCATCACAGGGAAAAAAGTTAATGCAGCATCCAAATCAGATTTTCCTGCTCTCGGAGCATCGCGACACCTACGAAACGTTACTGGCGGAGAAAAATCTGCCCGATCTGGCCATCACAAACAAGCCTCAAGATGCTCAGATCGTACTGGCGGATCCACCATTACTATCACAAAGGTTAGACGAGTTTTCGCAGCTTGAGTGGGTGCAATCAACATTTGCTGGGGTAAATGCTCTGATGGTGCCGAATCTGCGCCGGGATTATGCTCTGACTAATGTTCGCGGTATTTTTGGTCCATTGATTGCCGAGTACGTGATTGGCTACAGCATTGCTCACTTCCGTCACTTCATGCAATACCACCAGCAGCAACAGAGCAAGCAATGGCAGCCGCATCTGTATACCTCGCTACAAAGCAAAACCATGGTGATTCTCGGCACCGGCAGCATCGGCAGTCATTTGGGTAAAACGGCACAATTGATGGGCATAAAAGCCATAGGAATCAATCGTACTGGTATCCCCACTTCTGGCGGTGAATTCAATCAAACTTTTCATATCAATGAACTCGCCAACGCCTTTCACCAAGCGGATATCGTGGTAAATACGCTGCCGAGCACGCCAGAGACGCAACGTTTACTCAATAGTGAAGTGTTAAGCCATCTTAATCAGGCATTGCTATTTAATGTTGGAAGAGGCGATGTGATTGATGATGCGGGTCTGTTGCTCGCACTAAAAAATCGTTGGGTGGAACATGCTTTTCTCGATGTGTTTGAACAAGAGCCACTTTCACCGCAACATCCGTTTTGGAAACTTCCGCAAGTAACCATCACTCCTCACATCGCAGCATTGAGTTTTCCTGAGCAAGTGGTCGACATTTTTGCAGACAACTACTTGAGTTGGAGAGACGGTTTCTCTCTAAATAATCAGGTTGATTTCGACAAAGGGTATTAACCGTTTTATGTCTCTAGAAACATTGCTAAAGCAAGTGCGAGCCTGCCAGATCTGCGCAGACGATTTACCTTTGGGTGCAAACCCTGTCGTGCAAGCCGCAAAAGACGCACGCATCCTAATCATCGGACAAGCGCCGGGGACACGTGTGCACAAAACCTCGATACCTTGGAACGATCCAAGCGGCGATCGGTTACGCCAATGGCTCGATATCGACAAAGACACTTTCTACGACCCAAACAAAATAGCCATTGTCCCGATGGGCTTCTGCTATCCAGGCAAGGGTAGCTCTGGCGATTTGCCTCCTCGCAAAGAGTGTGCGCCCGCTTGGCATAATCAGATTCTTGAGCAGTTGCCCAATATAGAGCTGACTCTGCTGATTGGTCAGTACTCACAGCAGTACTATCTCACCAACAAACCAAAGACGCTCACGCAAACTGTTCAGCAATGGCAGGATTGGGAACCGGACTTTATCCCGCTTCCTCACCCTTCTCCACGCAACACATTGTGGTTAAAGAAGAATCCTTGGTTTGAATCTGACGTCGTGCCATATCTTAAAAAACGTGTTCATTCGATGCTTTAGGTTACCCGTGATCTAATTGCTTGTTTATCTGTACAAAAAAATTAGCGCACAAGAGCCACAACCGTAAGTAGTTGTTTATAATAAATTTTAATGTATAACGTACAGTCTAAATAGCAATTAGATCATGGCAGACCAAATACTACCAGAGCTGTACAGCCTTGAGTTTCAGATAAAAAAATACCGACACTGATTGCCGGTATTTGATTTCAAAAAAGTCGAATTTACTTGTGGTACGGCTTAGATAGCTCGTGTACCGCTTCCACAAATACGCCCGCGTTTTCTGGCGGCACATCCAAATGGATACCGTGGCCTAAGTTGAACACGTGACCAGTACCTGCATCGCCAAAGCCTTCTAGAATACCCGCTACTTCTTCACGGATACGCTCTGGTGAAGCGTAAAGCATTGATGGGTCCATGTTACCTTGTAGAGCCACTTTATCGCCGATACGCGCTTTCGCGTCTGCAATGTTGATTGTCCAGTCTAGACCTACCGCATCACAGCCCGTTGCTGCGATTTGCTCAAGCCACATACCACCGTTCTTAGTGAACAATGTTACTGGTACGCGACGACCGTCGTTTTCACGAATCAGGCCATCTACAATCTTGTGCATGTATTGCAATGAGAACAGGTTGTAGTCACGAGGAGTCAGTACACCGCCCCATGTATCAAATACCATCACCGACTGTGCACCCGCTTTAATTTGCGCGTTTAGGTACTCGATAACGCTGTCTGCTAGCTTATCTAGAAGTAGGTGCAGCGTTTGTGGTTCTGCGTACATCATCTTCTTGATCTTGGTGAACGCTTTTGAGCTGCCACCTTCAACCATATAAGTCGCCAGTGTCCATGGGCTACCAGAGAAACCAATCAGTGGAACGTCACCGTTCAAGTCTTTGCGGATTTGACGCACTGCGTTCATTACGTATTGCAGCTCGCCTTCTGGATCTGGCAGGCCAATCTTTTCTACGTCGGCTTTGCAAGTGATTGGCTTATCGAAAACCGGACCTTCACCAGCAGCAAAACGAAGCTCTAAGCCCATTGCATCTGGGATAGTTAGGATGTCAGAGAACAAGATCGCTGCATCAAGAGGAAAACGGCGTAGTGGTTGAAGCGTTACTTCTGACGCCAACTCCGCGTTTTTACACAAAGACATGAAATCGCCCGCTTGCGCACGAGTTGCTTTGTACTCTGGTAGGTAACGACCTGCCTGACGCATCATCCATACTGGCGTGTAATCTACTGGCTCTTTTAGAAGGGCACGCAGATAACGATCATTTTTTAATTCAGTCATTCCGTAATTCCAATTGTTAGGCTTTCTTTGAAAGGGGGTATTCTATCACTGATTTAAGGCTAATAGCTGTGTGCTTTGCAACCTGGATCAAGTTATTAACTTTTAAATCAGTGCTTAATTTGCACCCAGTCGGTATCAGTGTTAAAAATTTGTTCGCTAGCGAAAACTACAATTATAAACTGAGTACCCGGTACTCAGCATCTCATAACGACATCTTACTTACCCCCTCCCTCTCGGAGGGTTTTTTTTATCTATTTTTCAGCCAATTAGATTCGACATCTTGTCGCGTTTGCTCGATAAGCGCTCGAGCAATCGTCCCTTCTGGTGCAACCGGCGGCATCTCGTCAACACCAAACCACTGTGCATCTGACAGTTCGGTGTAATCCGGATTCAATTCGCCAGACTCGTAATCAGCAAGAAATGCCATCATCATGCTGGATGGAAAAGCCCATGGTTGGCTGCCAAAATAGCGAATATTTTTAACGTGCACGCCGGTTTCTTCATGCACCTCTCGAGCCACACATTCTTCTAGGGTTTCTCCCACTTCTAAAAAGCCCGCAATGACGGTGTACATGCCATTTCGATGACGAGGGTGCTGTGCCAACAAAATCTGGTTATCTTTGCGTACAGCGACAATGATGCACGGGAAGATACGCGGATAGTGTAAGGTACGGCACTCACCACACTGCATTGCCAATTGATTGTTGTTGAGGAAGTTACGCCCGCCACATTGAGGGCAAAAGCGCAGGCTTTGTGTCATGTGGCCATATTGAATCGCTTTACTAATCAGCAAGAAAAGCGCCTCTGGGAAATGGAGACAATCTCGCAAAGACACAAGATCTAAATCATGGTCTAAATCACACAGGTTTATCCATATGACTGGGGCACCTTGGTATTCACCAATTTGCCTTGCACTCGCCTCTGGCAGTGAGAACTGCTCTGCATTACCAAATGGAATAGCACCATCCACCAGCCAGATATCACTTCCTGAGACAACGCACCAATAGGCGTTTTTCGTACGGTTAACTTCACCTTTTCTTAACATTACAGCGTCCCTTTGCTTGAAGTTCATCCATTTTACTGGCAATCTAATTTCATACCAGAGTTTGTTGTTCGTTAGATTTGCAACTATAAATTCTAGTAAGGACAAGAGTTTGTAATCACTTTACTAACTTTGCTTTGCAAAGGATACGTTCGCCAATGGGCGATCAGATCATGAGGGCATGGTCATGCTAAAAAAATTCAAACAAACACAGGACCAATGGGGTGGCTCAAGTGAGGTCATTGATCATTGGCTGGAAACAAGACAGTCTTTGATTGTCGAATATTGTAAGCTTGCAGCACTGCAACCTTGTTCGAAAACGAACGTTATTGAACTTCCTTCTCCAGACGAATTACAGCACTTCTGCCAACATCTTGTTGACTATATCTCCGAAGGCCATTTCAAGATATACGACATGGTCATGGATAAATGGAAAGCGACTGGCTTTGTCGCTACTGATGAAATTAATCAGGCTTACGCGAAAATAGTTCTAACTACCGAACCGCTTCTTAACTTTACCGATAAATACTCTGATGTTTCAGCCGAAGATGAACTGGCCGATTTCGATTCAGATATGTCTCTGATTGGAGAAATTATCGAAACGCGCTTTGCGGTAGAGGATCACTTGATTCAGTTGATTGCCGACAGTTTAGCTATGCCGCCTGGCGCATAGCGAGAAGCGAGAAGCGA
>NZ_MDAW01000180.1:0-17505 GCF_002875385.1 Vibrio sp. 10N.222.52.B12
AACCTATTTTAGGACTAGACATTCAAACTAGTCGTGAATCGGCACAACCAGAATATCTACCGGCGACTTGTTGATCAGATGTCTTGAGTAGGAAATGATCTTGCTCCAGAAGTCTTGATGGTGGCCACAAATAAGCAGATCAACTTCTTGCTCTTTGATGGTCACTTCCAGTTTGTCCGCCAAGTCACCCGTGCCAACGAAGAAGTGCTTCAATGGCTGCTCCATGTAATCGCTAAAGGACTTTAAGCACTCCATTGAATGTTCATTCAACGGTCTTTGGTCTGGGGTTGCTTTAATATCGACAAGCTCACGATAAATTTCGCCATGAGTACCATCGATATGAATAAAAGAAATCTCGGCACCGAGATAACTCGCCATAGATACCGCTCGGTCAATCAACACAGTACTCTCATCAGACAGTTCCAGTGCGACTAGGATATGTTTGTATTTCATAACCACGCCCTCTTGTGGAATACACTACCAATAGCATAGTACGCCTTTAACAAAAAATGTGTTGATAAGATCCCGAAATCGCTCAAAGTTTTGGCAAGTTATCACCAGCCTAAGAGCGAGAGGATATTGAGGGTAGGGCGAAAAAAGAGCCGATACTAATACCAGCTCAATTCAATCTCTAGTGGCATGTCACAGCGTATTCTTTCTCCACACATTTCATCGGATGCGTTGAGGTGAACCAGTTTTGCAGAGGAGTATCCTTCTCCTCGAAAGTGGTCTCTTGCCTCGCAGAGGCTGGCAAATTTGAGCGGGCTTTTGTGCTCGTTCAAGATCAATGATCTTGTTTGGTTTTCTACGTTATAAGCGAGGTAGATACCACCCTCGACCGATTCAATCAAAAGATTCATAGCCGTTTCCCATTGGTGTTTTCACTCTTTGGCTATTACGGCGAGCGATGGATTTTAGTTCACTTCTGATGCTCGATTGCTGCCAACAAAAACTCAGTCACTTCTTGCACGTGCTCCTTTATTTCGGCTTGCGTTGGCTTTTCCATTCCCATTAAAACGCCAGAGCGAATCGACAGCAGCATGCCTGTCCAAAGGCGAATCTGTGTTTCCGGTTCCTTGATATCGAAACGATCTTGGAAGAACTGAGTGAGCTTGGCATCGGTATCGTCCGGACCGACTTCGCGGAAGATCGTCGTGATCTCAGGCGCTTTGGCACTTTCTGCAATCAACAAGCGGAAGGTCGCCAAGTGTTCATCAGAAAGGTGGAAAGAAACGAAGTGTTCACCAAATGAGTTCAACGCTTCTCGCAGATCATCCTTTTGTAGATGAGTAATGAAGCCACCATCCATATTTTCACCTATCTGGCGCAATGTTGCTTCAAATAGCGCTGCTTTAGATGGGAAGTAGCGATACACGGTTTGCTTTGTCATGCCTGCTTGGGCGGAGATTTTATCCATGTTTGCTAACACATACCCCTCGGACAAAAAGTTCTCTTTCGCGGCTTCCAAAATAGCTCGGCGTTTCTTCTCTCGGTTTTGCTCGATCTTGCTCATGCTCAGATTCTCTTGATTTGTTAATCATACTATACGGTATGATTTTTGTTGACACAACTCTGAAATTATAAAATCATACTAACGAGTATGATTTATTTTTTGAGGAGAAAGACGATGACGACGGCATTTATAAACAATCTAAACGCCAAAGGCGCTCGCTTTGCCGGGGTGATGATCACCTTGGTTGGTGCGTTGCTAATGAGCCTAGACCCAATTTTTATTCGTTTCTCGGGCGTGAGTGGTGTGGATACCGCATTTCTATTTGGCTTGTTTACCGCGATTTCGATGCCAATTTTTATCCAGCTTCGCGATGAGCGCGGTCTGGTTCGAGCGGTGAAAGAGAGCGGCTGGCATGTATTGTTGTCTGGCTTATTGATGCTCGGCAGTGCTGCTGGTTTGGTGATTAGCATTAAGCTAACCACGGTTGCGAATACCTTTGTGATTCTAAGTGCAGCACCAGCTTTGGCTGCATTGTTTAGCTGGTGGTTTTTGGGTGAAGTGACCCAGCGCTCGACGTGGATTGCGATTGTTGCTGTGATGGTGGGTATTGCGATTGTGGTATCCGGCTCTTTTAAATCGGGTAACTGGATTGGCGATGGTTTAGCAGTGTTTGCCGTGGTGTGTTTGTCGCTCAATCAGGTACAGCTGCGTAAGCATCAGCACGTAAGCCGCATGGCAAGCGTTGGTTTTGGTGGGCTGTTCTTAGCGATGGCAATGCTGTTTTGGGCAACGCCTTCAACTTACAGCGCGAATACTTGGCTGATTATGGGCTTGATGGGGCTATTTACTGCGCCGTTTGGGCGTGTGCTTTCACAAGTTGCGACTCGTTACATCACGGCACCTGAAGTTGGCATGATTCTGATGATTGAAACCGTGCTAGCACCACTTTGGGCATTACTCTTCTTTGATGAAATCCCTGCAATGGCAAGCATTCTTGGTGGCTCAATCATCTTGGTCACCATTTCCATTTACGCTTTTTCAGCGATGAAGTCAGAACAAAAATAGAGGTTGATATGAACACAATTCAAACCCCACAACTTGAGTTTATTGGGCAAATTCGCACGCCATATACTGATGTTTCTCAGTGCCCAAATAACATTCAGCCACAAGATGGACCTGTGTGTGAAATTCAACTTAAATCTCGGTATTACCAAGGGCTCGTAGGGCTTGAAGTCGGGCAGAAAATACTGGTTCTGTATTGGCTTGCTGATGCGAACCGCCAACCTGAAATGCTGCAAGGGAAGAAGGGCACATTTGCGTTACGTTCTCCGCACAGACCAAACCCTATTGGCGCGGCGGTAATACCGATTGAGTCTATCGACGAGGGAGTAATTAAAGTGCGTGGGTTGGACTGCTTAGATGGCACGCCTTTGGTTGATATCAAACCTGCAATTTACTTTGAAGCATAGTCCTAGGTTTGTGCCCTTGTAAGCTAGGGCACCCAAACGAGCTCTCGGTCTGAAAGCGGCTTGTGGCAGAAGTCGCTTGCTTTTTATACAAGAAAACCTTTAGACTTTGCCCATCACTTCTTTAGGAGATTACGCCAACATGAACAACTAAACCTGTCATCCAACTCTCATTTTATTTTTTTGGATTTACAGGGTTAGTAGGCGTAGCTCACTTTCCGATATTTCTTTGCAGTTACCATTTTTCTGTTTGAAGCGCTTCTATGGGCGCGTGTATTTGCATCGATCTCATCTCTAGATTTATCTCAAGCTACGGCTGTTGTCCCTGTCATACAGGAGGCAAATTATGCCAGTCTTACAGGCTTACAATATCAGTTATCAATTTGGTAATGGCGAAACGCTGTTTCAGCAAATCTCATGTTCTATGACCAAACGTCGTGTTGGGTTAGTCGGACGCAACGGTGTCGGAAAATCGGTGTTTGCATCGATACTCAGCGGTGAGCAAACCTTAAACAGCGGTACAGTAACCTTACCAAAGTCCTTTGCGACATATCGTCAGCAACCATCGCATTTGTTGGAGGGCGATCTTTCAATTGCCCAATTTTTAGCAAAGGACAAAGTGCTCAGCGCACTCAAGCAGATCGAGACGGGCGATTGCTCTGAGCATCTGTTTGAGGTGGTGGGTGAACAATGGGATTTGCCCATCCAACTTGCTAAGCAGTTAGAAGCCATGGGTTTGCCGCCACAGCCAGACTTTCCTTGTTCGCAATTGAGTGGCGGGCAGTTAGCGCGTTTGCAACTGTGGCAATTGTTCGAAAGCGAAGTGGAATTACTGATCCTTGATGAACCGTCGAACCATCTTGATACACATGCCAAGCAGTGGTTGATTCATTCGATGCGCAATTTCTCAGGAGCGATTCTGCTTATAAGTCACGACCGAGAATTGTTGCGCGAGATGGAGGAAATCTGGGAGCTATCCGGTTTAGGCTTACAAGTGTTTGGCGGTAATTACGACGTGTATGCCGAGCAAAAGCGCACCGAACTACAAGCGGTGGAACGCCAATTAGCTGCTGTCGATAAACAAAAAAAGCAATTGGAAGAGCAAGCTCAGCGCAATCGAGAGAAAGCAGAACAAAGAGCGGCTCAAGGTAACAAGCTAAGAAAGGATGGCAGCCAGCCAAAGATCTTATTGGATGGTATGAAAGACAAAGCCACAGCCCGAGCCGCCAGTCGTAATAAAAACGAGCAACTTCGCAAAGCGCACTTGCAAGAGAAAGAGCAAAGTTTGCGAGTGCGCAAAGAGCAAATCAAAGGGCAAAAGTTGTATTTGGCAGACAGTCAAAGTCGTTCGCGAAAAGTCCTGTCGCTTTTAGAAGGCGTGCTGCCATTTGGTTCGGCTCAACCCATCACTGCGCAAGTTCATGCGGATGATAAATTGCATTTGTTGGGCAAAAACGGGTGCGGTAAATCAACCTTACTGAAAACACTCTTGGGCGAGTTCTTATTGCAAAGTGGTGAGCTACAAATCAATACGCCGCTTTATTATCTCGACCAACACTTTGGTGCGATACAGCCTGAACTCTCCATGTTGGAAAACCTGATGCAACATTGTGAGGGGATGAAAGAAAGCGATGCCAGAACATTATTAGCAGGCATTGGCTTTCGCCGAGACAGTGTGTTTCGTTTGGGCAGCGTATTGAGTGGCGGCGAGAAAATGAAGCTCGCTATGCTGATTGTCAGTCATCAACCAACGCAGCCTTTGTTGCTCTTGGATGAGCCGGATAATCACCTAGACTTGGATTCGAAAATCATGCTTGCTCAGGCGCTAAGCGCGTATCGAGGCGGCTTTATTCTTATCAGTCACGACCAAGATTTTGCCGTGGAGTCGGGTGTGTCTCGAAGCATTGAACTGAGCTAACAAGCTCTTGTCTATAACTCCACATTGCGGGGGATCACCGAAGCCAAGCAGCTAGTTTGGCTTTGGTGACTTTAAAACCTTCACCAGCAATTTTCTCAAAGCCATTAGAATCCTTACTTCGATATGGGTAAGATGCTTGATGCATTACACAAAACAAAAACAGAAAAGGAAGTCTATGAAAAAGAAAACCTTAGCACTGGTGACCGCGTTTGCGATGACGGGCGTATTACCAGGAGCTTATGCCGAAGACTCAACAAAGGAATTGGTTGAACACGTACACAAAATGGCGGTGAAGTACCCAACGACAAAGAAAGTTGATGTGGTGGATGAGTATTTTGGTACCAAAGTTAGTGACCCATACCGCTGGTTAGAAGACGACCGCAGTAAAGAAACCGCAGATTGGGTGAAAGCGCAGAACCAAGTCACGTTCGATTACTTGGCGCAAATTCCTTATCGTCACCAGATCGAAGAACGCTTAACTCAGTTGATGGATTACGAGAAGTTAGGGCGACCATTCAAAGAAGGTAAATACACCTATTTCTACAAGAACGACGGTTTGCAAAATCAAGACGTACTTTACCGCCAACTTGATGATGGCAAGCCAGAAGTCTTCCTCGATCCAAATACCTTTAGCGAAGATGGCACGACCTCGCTGGCGAATGTGAGCTTCACCAAAGATGGTTCTTTAGTCGCTTACAGCATTTCAGAAGGCGGTAGCGATTGGCGCAAAGTGATTGTGCTTGATGCTGAAACCAAAAAGCCTGTCGGTGAGACGCTAGTGGATATTAAGTTCAGCGGCGTGAATTGGCTGGGGAACAAAGGTTTCTACTACTCAAGTTACGACAAGCCAGAAGGCAGCGAGCTTTCGGCAAAAACCGACCAACACAAGCTTTACTATCACGAGCTAGGCACTAAGCAGAGTGAGGACAAGCTTATCTTCGGTGGTACAGATGCAGAGAAGCACCGATACGTTCGCGGGTACACTTCGGACGACCAACGTTACCTATTTATTTCGGCAAGCACTTCAACGTCTGGCAATAAGCTGTTCTTCAAAGATTTGACCAAGCCAGACAGTTCGCTGCAAACCATTTTGGATGACACCAATTCTGATACTTGGGTGATTGATAGCAAAGGCACCAAGCTGTATTTGGTCACTAACTTAGATGCTCCAAACAAACGAGTGGTGACGGTGGATGCGAGCAACCCTGAGTCGAAGAATTGGAAAGATTTAATTCCTGAAACTGACAACGTGCTTAGCCCATCAACTGCGGGTGGTTACCTGTTTGCCAGCTACATTGTTGATGCCCTTTCGATGGTCAAACAATACGACATGGACGGTAAGTTTATTCGTGAAATCAAGCTGCCAGACATCGGCAGTGCTTACGGCTTTTGGGGTAAGAAAGAAGACGCTGAAGTCTACTACTCTTTCACCAACTACAAGACGCCAAGCACGACTTATCGCCTAGGCATCAAAGAGGGCGACAGCGAGGTTTACCACAAATCGAACGCACCATTCGATCCGGCACAATTTGAATCTCGTCAGGTGTTCTACAAATCGAAAGACGGCACCAAGATTCCAATGATCATCACCTACAAAAAAGGCACGCCGATGGACGGCACTGCGCCAACGATTTTGTATGGTTATGGTGGTTTCAATATCAGCCTGACGCCTTACTTCAGCCCAAGCCGAGCGGCATGGTTGGAAATGGGCGGTATCTACGCTGTCGCGAACATCCGTGGCGGTGGTGAGTACGGCAAAGAGTGGCACAACGCCGGCACCAAATTAGAGAAGCAAAACTCGTTCGATGACTTTATTGCCGGAGCTGAGTTCCTTATCGATAAAGACTACTCCTCGTCAGACAAGCTCGCGATTAACGGTGGTTCGAACGGCGGCTTGCTTGTTGGTGCAGTGATGACGCAGCGCCCAGAGCTGTTCAAAGTGGCACTGCCGGCAGTGGGTGTATTGGATATGCTTCGCTACCATACCTTTACGGCAGGAGCGGGCTGGGCTTATGACTACGGTACAGCAGAGCAAAGTAAAGAGATGTTCAATTACCTCAAAGGTTACTCGCCAGTACACAACGTCAAAGCCGGCGTTAAGTATCCAGCAACTATGGTCACAACCGGTGATCATGATGACCGCGTGGTGCCAGCGCACTCTTACAAATTTGCGGCTGAGCTACAGTCGAAACAAGCGGGTACGAATCCAACTTTGATTCGAATCGAAACCAACGCAGGTCACGGTGCAGGCACACCGACCAGCAAGGTTATTGAGAAAACTGCCGATGTTTACAGCTTTACTTTGTTCAATATGGGCGTTGAAAAGCTGTAAGCGAGAGGGCGGATTAACCGAAGAGCTTAAGCTCACTCACATTGGAATTAAAACGCAGTCTTCGGGCTGCGTTTTTTTGTTTAAGGTAGAACAGAAAAATATGCGATGCCAACGTAGTTCACATAAATGATATTGAAGAATTACCAAGAAGTGGAAGTATCGAACGCCAAGGTGAAATAACATTTTATTAATGAAAATACTTTACAGTTGTAGAATATATGTTTAATCCAACATGATTTATTTATTGGTGAAATTGCTGTGAAAGTATATAGCTAAACGCCTAGGTTGTTTCATTTCCCAATTGGTCGTTTATTTTCTCTTTTATTTGATTTCACATGTTCAATCTATATTAACTAATTATTCATTGTTTGTTGTGATATCTACTATTTAGATAATTGTTAATCTAAATTTCATTTCAAATCTAAACCAAAATTTAGGTTATAACTCATATAACCATAGGTGATTGAACTTACCGTTATCCTCTATTTAATTTAAATGCAGCGTTAAACAACCTGTTATTTGTAAATTCGCGTTGGAAATCGAACTTTCCGAGGCTCGATTCAGTTCGTCCGCGATTTATGCAGGTTTGTTGACGCATGCGTTTAATTGAATAAAAGATGGATAAAATCCTATGAATATCGTGAAACCGTCTGTTGTCGTGATGGCAGCAGCAATCCAGTTTGCGTCCCCCGTTTTTGCTGAGACAGATACAGATAAAGAACTACAAGATATGTCCGATCCTCTTGCGGTTTATACCCAAGCCGGCTTTGGCATTACGGACAAAGGGGCAAACATCAAGATAGGCCAAACTTATAAAGCGTCTCAACCGGGCACGATGGCGATGAACGTTATCGAAGTAAAAGGTATTGGTGGCGAACTGTTTGGCATTCGAGATGAAGATGACCCGTTGTACAGTAAAGTGGATGACAGTATTGATTCCTTCCGCCTGCGTAATTTCCAAGTTGAAGTTGCGAAAGGATTGGGACGTCAGCTTGATGTGAACTACGACGTGGATGCTGACAAGTTGGATGCGTCGTACAGCTTCATCAAGGCCTTACCGAAGCTTGGTGTTGTCCAGCTTTACCCATTAGCTGGTGTAGGTGTGACGATTGCCAATGACTTCAGTGGTGAAGACAACGGCTACGAGATTCCAGGTACATTTACTGTGGTTGGTATGTACTCGAAAATCGATATTACCGACAAAATTTGGATCAACTATAACCCGATGTATATGCACACATTGTCGGGCTCAAGTGATTATAAAGACACGTATTATGCGGGTGAGGATAATATCTTAACGCATGAATTTGCGATTTCTTACCAAATAACACCGCGTTCAAATATTCGTTACTTCGCTAACTGGAATGAGCAAGTCGACTTTGGCGATGGTGACCACCGTATCGAATACAACTACCAATTCTAATACGACTCATAAGATAAAAATAATTTACGCATTTTTGCTGTGTGATGTTTGGTCACACATTAAGTGGAAATAACAAGGCGCATCAAATTTTAAGCGCATTCGTCGTTGGTTTTATTTCAGGCGACAAGATGAAAACAAAAATAGAAGAAAGACTAATCGCTTAGTCGGTTTTATTTCTCATTCAATCCACAAATTGCCTGTGCTGTGTGTGATGGTCAGTCCTTTCACTGATATACAACCAACGCCGCAGTACGGGTTTTCTCCTAACATACTTATAGGTTTTAGTATGAAAAATCTTACCAAAATCGTTGCTGTGGGGTCCCTCATCTCGTGTGCAGCAGCGCAAGCAGGAGGTCTATATTTGTATGAGACTTCCACCACAGACATTGGTTTAGCGTCTGCGGGTATGGCGGCAAGAGCGCAGGATGCCTCGGTCATGGCGGCGAACCCGGCAGGTCTGTCTAACGTGGCGGGTCAGTCATTTTCGGGTCACTTGATCAGCTTGTATGGCGACACAACACTGGACACATTTGGTGGCGGTGACGCAGGTAACATCATTGGTTACGTGCCACTTGGTTCTGCGTTTTATAGCCAACAAGTGAACGATAAGTGGACGCTTGGTATTGGTATGTACGGCAACTACGGCTTGGGTCTGGAATACGATAAGCTGTTCAGCCGTATTGATATTCCTAATGCAATTACTCAGGCCGTGACGGTTCAACCTTCTGCTTCATACCGTATTAACGATCAATGGTCTGTAGGTGCTGCATTGGGCATCCATTACGGCATCTTAGATATGGATGTCAAAGTTGATGGTACGACTCTCGCTGGTGGCATTGAAGATACAGACACTCAAGTCAATGGCCGCGTTGGTGTGCTGTATGAATTGAATTCAGATACTCGCTTAGGTCTGTCTTACTCGAATGAAACTGAGTTCGAATTCGATGATAAAGACTTCTCGACCAGTGCCGTTGCGCCTCAGCAGTTGGTATTCAGTGCTTACCATGAGCTCAATGACAAACTGGCTGTGATGGGTAACTTGAACTGGCAAGACTGGAGCGCTTACCAGACGCTGATGGATGTGGAAACACAAGACACCTACCAGATTGCTTTGGGTACACAGTACAAGGTTAATAGCAAAGTGATGTGGAATGCAGGTTTCGCCTTTGACTCAAGCATGTACACAGACCAATCCAACGGTGATCTGACTATCCCAACTGGCAACGCTTACCGTCTAGGTACGGGCATTGATTATAAGATTGATGAAGCAAGCACGGTTTCAGTTGCCTTTGAAGCGACCTTGATTGAATCGTCTGAAGTGAAAGGTCGAGCGGGTAACACGATTGCAAGCTTTGATGATCCAGCGTTGTACTTCTTGAGCATTGGCTACAGCTGGAAAAACCAATAATCCGGCGTTAACGCAATCACTAGATTAGCGATCCAACGAAAAGCAGCGGTAAGCACGTCCTAGGCTTACCGCCGTTTTTGTTTGTAGCGGGACGGTATCAATTAAACTGAACAAAAAGCACAAAGTAAAAAGACGAAAACGAATTCGTCGAGGAAATTTGAAATGAACAACACGTTTTGGCTGGCATGTGCAGCGTTAGTTTTAAGCTCGTCGGCTCTGGCTAGCGAACGCGTTCCCAAAGAGAACAAAAACAAATTAGCCGATGACCCTACTAAGGTTATCACTAAGTTTGGTGCATCTTATTCCAACAACTATGATTTTGATGACCAGAACATCTCATTCTCTGGCTCGCTGGCATTAGATGAAGCGCGTAAAATTAACGTTCGCATCAATGATGATGCCAGTGAATGGCGTGTGGGCGGTTCGTGGTTGTTCCCCGTTGGTATTGTGAACTTCAACTTTGGTAAGAATGAATACACCAATGGCGCAGACCAAACCAACTACAGCGTTGGAACCTTTGTACCTTTGAGCTATTTTGGCATCGAGCCAGCAGGCTTTCAGATCTTCCCTATTGCAGGCTACACTTATAACGATGGCGATATGCCGGTTTGTGACGGAGCAGGGGGAAGTGCATGTTCGGATCCTGGTTTCAGTGGTACACCTAGCCCCGAGAATGGGTTCAACATGATGAATTCTTCTGGTAGTAGCGGCTATTTAGGCGCATTTGCGTTAAAACCTTTGACAGAGCAATTAACGTTGATGGGATTCGCGGGTGGCTCTTATGGCTCGGAGAACAGTGAAGGCGACAACTACAAAGGCGCTTTTGGTGGCTTAGGTTTAGGTTATCTTGTGCAAAAACGTCACTCGTTTAACTTGATGACGTTTATGATGGACAACAACACTTATCTCGATGACCCTGACAAGCGTGTCATCTTCTCATACCAATATCAGTTTGAATAATCGAGCATGTGTCATACCACTCGCTACTTCACGAGTGGTATGTCCAATCTCGTTCACCCAACCGTGTGAAAGGGATTTGCGCTTATTGGTCAATTTCAAATTTTGTACGAAATTGATTTTGCAAAATGTACATACGTTTCACATCTCTATAGCTGCCATTAATGAAGAACTCTTGCACTAAATGACCTTCTTCAATAAAGCCACATTTCTCATAGAGATGAATCGCCTTTTCGTTGTCGAGCGCCACCAATAGATAAATTTTGTGCAAGTTTAAGATTGAAAACGAATAATCAAGTGCACGATTAATGACCTCTTCCGCGTAACCTCTACCTTGATGATCAGGGGCGATAATAATTTGGAACTCGGCGCTACGGTGAATATAGTTAATTTCAATTAGCTCTACTAGGCCAATAAGTACGCCTTGCTCATCCTCTACTACAAAGCGACGTTCTGCATCATCATGAATGTGCTTTCTGTACAATTCTTCTAATTCATCATGCGACTCATACGGTTCCTCAAACCAATACGTCATGATGTTGCGGTTATTGTTGAGATCGTGAATAAAACGCAAATCAGAACGTTCTAAAGCGCGAATTGTGAGTCCATTTTTCATTGTCTTTCTCCCAATAGGATTCGATATCCAAGTTGCCTCAAGAAACTAAGTTTTAGCGAGAATGACTTGGTTTGGTTAACCTCATCATAGCGTAATAGGGGGAAATCTCCCCTTTACTTATGCGAAGCTGAATGCGTAAAAGCGATCTCTATCAAACCTTAACAAAGCCTTGAAAAACAAGGCTTATAACAATAATAAATGTTAATCATAACGACAAAAAACCTGATTAGGCTAAGGGGGCGATTTCAGCTTAAATACCGCCAACGACTTAAGGTCATAATCTACATAAACAGGGTATTAAATATGTTTTCAATCGGTGACGTAGTAGTAGCTACTAAAGGTATCGATCTTGGTGAAATGGTTGTTACAGGTCTAAGCAGCGGCGGTTTTTACGTACGCGTTAAAGCTGGCGAAGCAACGCTAACTTACCCAGCTAAAGACGTTAAGAAAGCATAATTTAATTTGCTGACTTGCAAAAAAGGTAGCTTACGAGCTGCCTTTTTTTGTGCCCATATTATTTTCCTTTACCCCTTCCACCATTCTTACTTTATTTCGTTCTGAATTATTTTTAATCGAATTTAATATGTTTGGTTAATATATTGGAGCTCCCGTCATTTTTGACTCATATCAATAAAAGTTCTAGTTTTAAGTTGTTGTTTTTATGTTGCATTTTTTACGTTCGTCGGCAAGTGTCTGTTTTAAAAACTATTAGATGTTAAATCCGCTTCTCATCTAAATATTCGATTAATATCTATTCCTTTTTCCCATTTTTAAAAATATCGGTATTTCAATAACTTTCGCCGCAACGGATTAGGGGAAAGTTATGAATAAAAAGAAAATTACGCTAGGGATCGTTGGAGCAGGCTTAGTGGCTTACTTAGGTACTGTCTACATGGTGAAGCAAGACGATCAAAAAGTGGCTCAACAACAGTTAGTGCAGTTCAGTTCTCTGGATAAATCGACGCTAGATTATCAAGCAATGAAGGTGCTCTCAGACAAAGGCTGTGGTTATTGTCATACGCCAAACAGCGAAATGCCTTTCTACTCAGAAATGCCAGTAGCAAAACAAATCATGGAAGCGGATGTGAAGGTGGCCATGCGTCACTTTGATATGACCAACCTGTTTGATGATGTCAAACAAGATGATTTGGTCTCTGAAGTCGCATTAGCTCGTTTAGAAAAGGTGTTGTACGACGATTCAATGCCGCCAGCGATTTACCTCACGATGCACTGGTCAGCGAGCATGTCCAAAGACGAAAAGCACACCTTGTTGAAGTGGATTCGTGAGAAGCGTGCAGAGCGTCATGCACAGTCTCCGGTATCGGAAGAACGTAAAACCAAAGTTCTACAACCAATTTACACCACGTTCGAAACCGATGCAGACAAGGCTGAACTGGGTAAGGTGCTTTATCACGACACGCGACTATCAGGAGACAATAGTGTCTCATGTGCGTCATGCCATAGCCTTGATACAGGCGGCGTGGACCGACTCGTAACATCTGTTGGTATTCATGGCCAAGTGGGTGGCATCAACGCGCCAACCGTGTTTAATGCTGTGTACAACAAACTGCAATTCTGGGATGGCCGTGCTGCGGATCTGCAAGACCAAGCGGGTGGTCCTCCGTTTAACCCTATTGAAATGGGTTCTGTGGATTGGGATGAAATCGTCGACAAGTTAAGCCAAGACCCAGAAATGGTTGCGATGTTCAAAAAGGTTTACTCAGGTGAGATTAATGGCAACAACATTACGGATGCGATTGCCGAATTTGAGAAAACCCTAACCACACCAAATAGCCGCTTCGACCAATACATGATGGGTGATACTCAAGCGCTGGACTCGCACGAGAAATACGGTTTAATGTTGTTCAAGAAGTACGATTGTCAAACCTGTCACGCAGGTGAAGCGATGGGTGGTGAAACGTTTGAAACCATGGGCATGAAAGCGGACTACTTTGCTGAGCGTGGTACTGATATGACGGACGCAGACCTTGGTCGTTACAACTTCACTGGTAACAAAGAAGACAAACACAAGTTTAAAGTGCCAACCTTGCGCAATATTGAACTGACACCACCATACTTCCACGATGGTCATGCTGATACGCTAGAAAAAGCCATCTACGACATGGGTAAGTACCAAGTCGGAGTGGAAATGTCGGATGAAGAAGTGGATGCCATCAAAGCGTTCTTGAAAACACTGACGGGTGATTATGAAGGCCGTCCTTTAAGTTAAGCTAGGGCATAACCAACAAGTTTGTCACCGATAAAACGATAGACTTCGCAATCGAGACCACCTTTGATTAAGGTGGTCTTTTTTATGGAACAAATTCAATCAAGTAGGGATAGATATGATTGATCATTTTGAAATCAAAGTTGTGGATTTTGATGCTTGTTTCGCTTTTTACTCCAAGGTGCTTACCCCTCTGGGCATCGAACTAAAATGGTTGGACGAAGCAGCGGCAGGCTTTGGATTAGTTGGTGAACCCAATACGCGTTTTCTGATAGAAAAGAGTGACCAAAGTGCCCCTTGCCACATTGCGTTTAAAACGAATGACAAAGCGTCCGTCGAGGCTTTTCATAGAACAGGTATCGAAGCTGGGTTTACTTGTCATGGAGAGCCAGGTTTACGTGAACACTATGCGCCAAATTACTACGCAGCGTTCTTTTATGATCCCGATGGTAACAACATCGAAGCGGTGGTTTTTTTATAGGGCGTTAGCTATGGGATGATCCAGAGGGTATTTACTGATCGAACGATCGTTAGGTCATTGGTTTTACGATCAAGATAGAAGATAATCGAGCTCCTATTTCATCCCTATAAAAAGAACGAAAAATACTATGAAAGTTGTCGTCACAAAGGCACAAAAACAGCACGCTCAAGGCATTACCGAAGTTCTCAATCCCATCATAGAAGAGGGCTTATACACAATCCTTGATACCACCTTTACCCCAGAAGAGGAAGAAGGCTTCATTGAAAGCTTTCCTGAAACGGGTGTGTTCAATGTAGCATTAAATGTAAAAGAAGCGGATGAGGAAGACAGCGCCGTACTGGGTTTCCAAAACGTAGAGCCTTTCGCCAGTTATACCAAGGCATTTGCGCATGTCGGCATTATCGGTACGTTAGTTGATGCCAAATGTCGCCGACAAGGTGTCGCTTCAGCGCTGTTTACCGCCACCTTTACCGATGCTAAATCCAAAGGTTATGAAAAGTTGTTTGCTTATGTTCGAGAGGACAACCCCAACGCGCTCGCAACGTATCTAAAACATGGCTTTGAAGTGGTCGGCACTGCAAAGAAGCACGCCAAAGTTAACGGCCAGTACATCAATGAAGTTATGATCGAGAAGTTTCTCTAACGCCTAGAAGGAAAGCAAGATGCACAAGTCAGCAGGTATCATCATTAAAGACGGCGCGTTGTTAGTGCTGCGCTCAAAAGGCAAAGACACCTTCTATGCGCCGGGCGGAAAACTGGATAGTGGCGAAACGCCAGAGCAAGCGTTATGTCGCGAACTTCAAGAAGAAGTGAGCATTGCCGTGAAGGAAGGTGCCTTGACGCTGTTTGGTCGCTTTGAGGCGCCTGCACACGATAAAGACGGCATTACTTTGGTCATGGATGTGTTCTTCGTAAATGATTATTCGGGCGAGGTGGTTGCCAGTAACGAAATCGAAGAATACCAATGGGTAGACTCTTCAAACGTGGATGATATCGCGATAAGCACGATTTTCCGCAATGAGGTCTTCCCGAGCTTGGTTGACCAAGGACGAGTAAAATAACGCTAAATCTCGGCCAGAATAAAAACGCCCACAATGCGAACGTATTGTGGGCGTTTTACTTCTTGAATCTTTTTCTACAATTCATATTGACCTGTCTATAACTCTACAGTTTAAGATGTTTTCATCAGCGCTGAGGAAAATTACATGTATCGGATATCGGAACTGGCAGAGATGCTGGGCTTGTCTCGCACCACATTGCTCTATTACGAGAAGATTGAGCTCATCAAAGGGCAACGGTTAAGCAACGGCTACCGCGCGTATAGCGATGCGGATCTACAACGCTTGCGTTTGATCCAGCAATTGCAGAGTGGCGGACTGACGCTCAAGGAGTGTAAAGCCTGTTTGGAAGCCAAAGTAGATCGACAGTTGATGCTGGAACGACTCAAACAGCTTGATGAAGAGATTGAGCAAAAGCAGAAATCGCGACAGCTCTTGGCAGCGCTGCTTGGTGAAACACCGTTAACCGATTGGCATGAATCGTTGGATGAAGTCGCGCCGGATGCGCACTTGAAATGGCTGATGACGCAAGGTTTTAGCGAGAAAGAAGCCCTTCACTTACGTTGGTTATCAAAAGATATGAATACTCACGACGACTACATGGCTGACTTCTTCCGCGTATATGAAGCCTTGGAGTTTTGGGGGCCTGGTTCAGAGCAAGATACGTTGAAAGCATTGAGCCTATTACCAACTCAGCCTGATGAAATATTGGAAATCGGCTGCGGGCAGGGCATTGCGACTCGTACTTTGGCAAAACATGCACACGTCACTGCAGTCGATAACGACGAGCCGTCTTTGCAACGCCTACAAGGCAAAGCTGAGGCTCTTGGCTTGAGTGACAATATCACCACGGTGTGTGCGAGCATGACAGAACTGCCATTTGCAGATGGGACGAGTAATCTAATTTGGGCGGAAGGCAGTGCTTACATCATGGGTGTGGAGAATGCATTCAAAGCATGGCGCCCATTGCTTAAGGACGGCGGTATCTTAGTGGTGAGCGATTTGGTTTGGAACACGGATACACCAAGCGAAGATACGGTGGCGTTCTGGCAAAAAGAATACCCAGATGTGGGCAGTGTCGAGAAGCGTATTGCGCAGGCGAAAGCAGCAGGCTACCGAGTGTTAGAGACATTCCCAATTAGCCAACAGGCATGGGATAACTACTACGTTCCTTTAGATGAGCGTGTGCAAAGTTTGAAAGCTGAGATGCCAGCATCACAAGCATTAAAAGACATACAAGTTGAATTAGATATCATTAAACGCCGTGGAAATGAAGTGGCGTATCAGATGTATATCTTACAAAAAGATTGATAGAAAAATGAACGAAACAACAAATCAAAATACTCAAAAATCGAACTACACACTTTCTCAATATGAGAGAGGCATGAGCAGCGAGATGATCGCTTTGTTTACTCAAACCTTTTCTGATTCTGAAGGTGAAGCAGAAGGCAAAACCATTGGCTTACTCGTCGGTGACTTACTGACAACAACCCCAGAACAGGAGCTAAAAGGCTTTGTGGCAAAACAAGGTGAACGCTTGATCGCAGGCGTGTTATTTACACCGCTACGCTTTGAGAATGGTGAAGTGGGTTACTTGTTGTCGCCAATGGCAACGCTAACAGAATGCCAAGGTAAAGGCGTAGGACAAGCCCTGATCAACTCTGGCCTTGAACACTTGAAACAGCAAGGTATCGAGTTGGTGTTTACCTACGGCGACCCTAACTTCTATTCGCGCGTTGGTTTCCAACAAGTGACGGAAGCGCAATTCAAAGCGCCTCATACTTTGAGCTTTCCACATGGTTGGTTGGCACAATCACTTGCCGGTGAATTGACGCCAATCCAAGGCCCATCCTCTTGCGTGCAAGGTTTGGATAGTCCTGCTTACTGGTAACCCATTAAGCTAAGGCAATTGTTTATCTAACCTGAATGAAAAAGCCCCTCTGCGATGAACTTGCAGAGGGGCTAATTATATGGTCCGCCTCACTCTCAAGCCCTACGCTTAGAGTAGGCTCTCAGAACGAGGTGAACCATATGTCTACCATTCACATCTTAGGTATCGATTTAGGCAAGCACTGCTTTCATGCGGTTGGCAGTAATCACACTGGCAAAGACGTTATTCGCCGTAAGTTTAGTCGAAGCCAACTACTCCGTTTCTTATCTGTACTT
>NZ_MDAW01000181.1:0-915 GCF_002875385.1 Vibrio sp. 10N.222.52.B12
TTATTAGCCAAAAGTGCTTTAACCCAGGCAAGACAACGTTTAGGTAGAGCTGCACCAGAGTGGTTGTTTAAACAATGTGGGCGGACGTGGGGTCTTGAACGATACCGTGATGATACGTGGCAAGGATTGCAAGTTTTTGCTGTAGACGGTGCTCTTTTTCGAACCGCGGATACACCCGAACTTAGAGAGCACTTTGGCTCGGGTAATACCTCTAGCAACAGACAGACACCGCATCCAGTGCTAAGAGTTGTGACCATAATGAATGTCCGCTCTCATGTCATCGCTGATGCCGCCATAAGCCCCTATCGGCGTGGTGAAATCCCACTTGCTATGCCCTTCATCGACTCTTTGCCAGATAACTCTGTGACGCTACTAGATAAAGGGTTTTACGGTGCGGACTTACTTCTCTCTCTTCAAAATAGCGGTATTAATAGACATTGGTTGATACCAGCAAGGAAGGGGTTGAAATACACTCTTTTAGATGAAGAAGAAAGTAATGACATGGTCATCGAAATGAACGTCTCACCGCAAGCTCGCAAAAAAAATCCTAGTTTACCTGAAAAATGGCAAGTCAGAGCGGTGACCTATGAAGTACAAGGTAAGCAAAAAACTGTTTTTACCTCCCTTCCTAGGACAAACTACGACGCGAAAGCGGTAGCTGAACTTTATCACGAACGTTGGGAAATCGAATTAGGTTATCGTGATATCAAAAGCTCAATGCAACACAATGCCTTAGTATTACGCAGTAGAACAGTAGACCTTGTTTATCAAGAACTCTGGGGGCTGTTGCTTGGTTATAACTTAGTAAGACGTGAAGCGAGTCAGGCAGCAGTTGAGCATGGAAGAATGCCGAATGAAATTAGCTTTAAATATGCTTGTCAGTTTATAGCGAGCCAACTGAAGGTGATGAGTAAA
>NZ_MDAW01000182.1:0-39240 GCF_002875385.1 Vibrio sp. 10N.222.52.B12
GCAATGTAGATCAGATAAGGATCGGTTGACCGATCCTTCTGCTGAGAGATAATCGGAAGCCTGTTTCTAGGCTTCCGATTTTTTATGTCTATCCAAAACTGTTTTGCCGATTTCCTCGAAGAAAATCCTGTTGATGTAGCTCAACTCACTACTTTCTCTGAACATATTCCAGATGAGTGGATTGTTAAGGCGGCCAGTCTTTCTGATAAAGCAACTATTCGCCGGCGTCGATTACCAAGTGATATGGTCTTGTGGTTAATTGTCGGTATGGCCTTCTTTCGTAATGAACCTATTGCCGAAGTTGCACGAAGAATGAATGTCTGTGCGGATGGCTTAGCTGATGAAGAGTTATTAGCAAAAAGTGCTTTAACTCAGGCAAGGCAACGTTTAGGTAGAGCTGCACCAGAGTGGTTGTTTAAACAATGTGGGCGGACGTGGGGTCTTGAGCGATACCGTGATGATACGTGGCAAGGATTACAAGTTTTTGCTGTAGACGGTGCTCTTTTTCGAACCGCGGATACCCCCGAACTTAGAGAGCACTTTGGCTCGGGTAATACCTCTAGCAACAGACAGACACCGCATCCAGTGCTAAGAGTTGTGACTATAATGAATGTCCGCTCTCATGTCATCGTTGACGCCGCCATAAGCCCCTATCGGCGGGGTGAAATCCCGCTTGCTATGCCCTTCATCGACTCTTTGCCAGATAACTCTGTGACGTTATTGGATAAAGGGTTTTACGGTGCAGACTTACTTCTCTCTCTTCAAAATAGCGGTATTAATAGGCATTGGTTGATACCAGCAAGGAAGGGGCTGAAATACACACTTCTAGATGAAGAAGAAAGTAATGACATGCTCATCGAAATGAAAGTCTCTCCGCAAGCTCGCAAAAAGAACCCTAGTTTACCTGAGAAATGGCAAGTCAGAGCGGTGACCTACGAAGTACAAGGTAAGCAGAAAACCGTTTTTACCTCCCTTCCTAGAACAAACTACGACGCGAAGGCAGTAGCCGAACTCTACCACGAACGTTGGGAAATCGAATTGGGTTATCGTGATATCAAAAGCTCAATGCAACACAATGCCTTAGTATTACGCAGCAAAACAGTAGACCTTGTTTATCAAGAACTCTGGGGACTGTTGCTTACATTCTTCATCGGAAGAGAGAATATCAAACCCAAAATCGTCCACCGGAATTGGATAGCTCAACTTGCCCTCTTTGTGGATTGGCGGCAGCTTAATCAGTTCCGGTTGTGTGGTGTGAAATGCCGTATTGGCGATAAGCTCATCCACATCAATGTACTTGGGCGTTAACCCAGCTCTAAGTACGTTGTCAGAATTCGCCATGATTTCCAACGCTGTACCTTGCACATACGCATGAGGCGTTTCGGCATGGAGGAACATCGCTTCCCCGGGCGCAAGTTCTATCGTGTTCAACATCAACGGAGATAGCGATCCTATGTCTTGCGGGTAATGCTTTTGAAATTCCGCCACATAACTGAGCACTTCTCTTTCCAATACCGTCTTTGGACCACGCTCTAACGCTGCGTCCAGTTCTGCCAAGGCTTGAATTTTATGAGCTTCGCTCAAGGTCATGATCGCCGTGAAGAAGTCTTTCAACCCGTCTTGATTTGGGTGCTCGGCTAGCGCGGTCACTTCGCTGTCTAAACTGCGAATACCGAATTGGCGGAACAGCGTCAGTATCTGTTCTATCGGACGAAAGCCATTCATCGCCTTGTAGAAAGTCAGTGCGTAGACCAACTCTGGCTTGTGATTGGCGTCTTTGTAATTGCGATTAGGGGCATCAAGCGGAATACCTTGTTCATTCTCTCGTGCAAAACTAAGCTCAGCTTTTCGCTTGCTCGGATGAACTTGAATCGAGAGCGGAGAATCCGCCGCAAGCACTTTGAATAGATACGGAAGTTCACCGAAACGCATCATGGTGTAATCACCAAACATGTTTGCTTTGTCTCTCGCAATCACATCAGACAATAACTCACCGGTTGTTGCGAGGCGCGAGCAGCCATTAGGGTGCGCTCCCATCCAAATTTCAGCTTGAGGTTGATGGTTCACATTGTCGATGCCAAATAGTTTAGAAATCGACTCTTTACTTCCCCAAGCGTATTTTTGAATCACGTTATCTAGCTTGAACAGTGACATCTCACACTCTCCTGCGATGGTTTAACGCTGCAATTTGATCGCTTGAATCAAGGCTGAAACGCCTTGCTCGACTTTGCTTCTTGGGCAACCCAGATTGAGCCTGAGATAGCCTTTACCAGAATCGCCATAAACATCTCCAGACATGATGGCGACATTGAATCGCTCAATTAACGCCTGATTAAGCAGCGTCATATCTAGATTCAAAACAGATAAGTCAATCCATGCTAAATAGGTCGCGTCTGGAACAAGGTAGCTCACCTCAGGAAAGGCGCTTTCCAGTGCTTCTTTCACGTATTGATGGTTAGCCAATACATACTCGTTGAGTGCCTTTAGCCAAGGCTCTCCATGACGATAAGCCGCCATCGTACCAAGCACGCCCATGATAGAGGGCGATGAAAGACCATCCACCTCTTTGAGTTTATGCAGATAACGTTCGCGAGTTGGTGAATCCGCGATCAACGCATATGCGCCATTCAAGGCTGGAATATTGAATGATTTAGACGCCGATGTAACCACAGCCCAATCTTGTGAACGACCAAACCCCACGTAAGGGATGTGACGCTTAAAGCTCACGTCCATGTGGATCTCATCCGAAACCACTTTGACTTGGTGTTGGTTACAAAGCTCCGCCATCTTTTCCAATTCGCTTTGGCTCCACACTCGCCCTGTTGGGTTGTGAGGGCTGCATAACAACAGCACAGTGTTGTTCTGGTCAGCGAGTTTGGTTTCCAGATCTTGCCAGTCAATTTCAAATCGACCTTGCTGCTTGATGAGCGGACTGCGAACGCACGCACGACCTTGCCCTTCAATCATTTTGTCGAACGCATCATAAGCTGGTGTATGGAACACCACGCCCTGTCCCAGCTGACTCCATTGCTCAATCAACTTTGACACAATGTAGATAACCGATGGTCCGTACACCACTTGCTGAGTGTCGATTTCGCAGTCAAAACGAGTTTGATACCAGTAGCAAATCGCGGACTTAAAATCCTCATGGTTCCAGCGGCTATAACCTAATACCGGATGCTCTAAACGTTGTTTAAGTACATCCATCACGGGCTCTGGCGCAGCAAAATCCATATCTGAAATGGTAAACGGCAATAAACCCGGTTTTCCAAATCTATCCTGAACGTAGTCCCACTGCGTGCAGTAAGTGCCGGTGCGATCAATCGGTGTATCAAAGTCGAAATTCTGAGTCATACGAATATTCCAATATTAAGGTCCCTCGTCACAATCTCATTGGGGGGAGGATGGAGATTGTGCCGAGGGGGAGCATCTATCAAGGCAGTGATTAGCTTGCAGACATGATGGCTTGCATTTCGTTCTTCACAAGGTGAACTTGCGTGCCAATAACGACTTGCAGGTTGTGCTCATCAAGCTTCACTACGCCCAGAGCGCCGTTGGCTTTCAACTTAGCGTCGTCGACCAAACTCATGTCGTTAACAGACAAGCGAAGACGAGTGATGCAGTTATCCAGAGCCGTGATGTTCTCTTTGCCACCAAGAGCTGCCAATACTGCGGCACCTTTGCCAGATTCATTGATGAAAGCGGCTTCAAGCTCTTTGTCCACTTCCGCCGTGTCGACTTCACGACCTGGTGTTTTTAGGTTGAACTTAGTGATCGCAAACTTAAACACTGAGTAATAAACCACGAACCAAACACCCGCCACCAGCGGTACTAAGTACCATTTCGTCGCTGTGCCTTGCAGGATACCGAACACCAAGAAGTCAATCAGATTGCCGTCTGTGTTACCGATGGTGACATCAAGCAAGCCCATCACCATAAAGCCCAAACCAGTCAGAATCGCATGGACGAAGTAAAGCACTGGCGCAACAAATAGGAACAAGAATTCAAGCGGCTCAGTGATACCACCTACCACACAAGCTACGACGCCAGAGATAAGCAGTGCTTTGATTTTTGAGCGGTTCTCAGGGCGAGCACAGTGGTACATAGCAAGAGCCGCACCCGGTAAACCGCCTAGGAAGGTTGGCATTTTACCTTGAGACAAGAATGCCGTGACTTCCGGAGTAAACGTCGTTGTGTCAGGACAAGACAATTCAGAGTAGAAGATGTTTAGTGCGCCAGACACGGTTTGACCACACACGTCCATAGTACCGCCTGCTTCAGTGAATCGAATCAGCGCAACTAAGATGTGGTGAAGACCGATTGGCAGCAACAAACGTTCGCCCGTACCAAACAGCATTGGACCGAAATCGCCCGCACCTTCAATCACATGACCGATACCATTGATGCCTGCAGCAAAGTAAGGCCATACGAATGGGATAAACACACCGACAACGCCCAGCACCAATGCAGAAATGATTGGAACAAAACGAGCGCCACCAAAGAACGCTAGTGCATCTGGCATTTTGAAGGTGTAAAAACGCTGGTGAAGTTTCGCAACTATCACACCAACGATCACCGCGCCAAGAATACCAGTATCAATCGATTCAATCCCGATGATGCTTTTCACGCCATAAGCGGCACGTTCCGCTTCACTGTCTAGTACACCAGCGACGGTTAGGAAGAAGTTGATCGCAAGGTTGAACGCAGCATAACCAACGAAACCCGCGAAACCTGCCACACCTTTTTCTTCACGCGCTAATCCAAGCGGGATAGCAACGGCGAACATCACAGGCAAGTAGATGAATGCGACAAGACCGATTTTGGTCATCCACATAAACAGGTATTGCAGAGGGGTGTTGTCTAAAAATGGGATGGCTTCTTTGATAGCGGCGCTAGAAAACGAGCTGCCGACACCAAGAAGAATACCTGAAAATGCCAGCAGCGCGACTGGCAACATGAAGGTCTTACCGAGGCTTTGCAAGAACTCCCACATGGTCGATTTATTGCTTTTAGACATAGTTTGTCTCCGGAAATTGAGAACTTGTAGGGCTCATACACATCACATTATGTGCGCATGAAGTGTTGTTTTTATGCACTCAATATACGCTGCTAAAAATTTTGATAAAACGTTTTACCAAAAATTCTGTGATCGAGTTAGATATCTTTTTCCACAAACTTTGTAGGGCTTTTAAAATCAACCTAATAGGGTTACAGTTTGATGATAAAACGTTTTTCTAATCCATAAAGTGAATCTATGTCGTCAAAAAAAGTGACCATTACAGAAGTCGCTAAACATGCTGGCGTGTCAGTTACCACCGTCTCTATGGTGTTGGGGAATAAAGGGCGGATCTCTCCAGACACAATAGAAAAGGTCAACGCTGCGGTAGAAGAGCTCGGCTATATCCGTAACCGTGCCGCTGCCAACTTACGATCCAACTCCAGTGAAATCATTGGACTGATCCTCAAAGACATCAGTGATCCCTATTACGCAGAAGTCGCGGCAGGATTGAGTGAGGAAATCGAGCAGCAAGGTTACATGCTGTTTCTGGCTCAAAGTGGGGATAGCCAAGAAAAGTTTGAGAAGTGTGTATTAACCATGGCACGCCAAGGTGTTGGTGGTATCGCATTTTGCCCGATTGGTGAAAGCCAGCAGTTCAATGTCGAAAACCTCAAGCAGCACAATCTGCCAATGGTGTGCATTTCACGCGCTTCGGTGGATAAGCAAATCGACTACGTGGGACCAGACAACATGTACGCTGCCAAGTTGGCGACGGAGCATCTGGTTAAGCAAGGGCACCGAAGAATCGCTTATGTTGGCGGCGCGAGCAGTTCTTTGTGTCGTGCTGAGCGTATTGGTGGGTATTGTTCAACCCTGATGCAGTTTGGTTTGCCTTTCAAACCAGAGTGGGTGGTCGAGTGTGAGAAAAGCCAAGCGTCTGCAGCTCAAACTGTGCAGCAACTGTTGTTGGAACATCCACAGATTACTGCGGTTCTTTGTCACCATTCCTCGACAGCACTAGGCGCGGTTTATGGCATACATCGAGCAGGTCGTTCCATCGGTAAAGATCAGTTTATCGGCGAGCAAGTATCGGTAATTGGTTTTGATGATGTTGAAGAAGCAGAGTTAATTGAACCACCGCTCACCTTCGTTAATTCCAATGCACGAGAGATGGGAAGACAAGCGGCAAAACGATTGATCAATCAATTGAAGCAAGAAGACAGCGAGCCTTACAGCTTGATCCTACCTCCCAAACTCATTGTTCGTGAGTCGGCTTAACCCAACACCACTTCCACACCTTGCTTTCTCAACTGTTCGAGGTCGCTTTTCGGAGCGGCTTCGTCGGTTAACAACACCGAGATTTCACTCGTTTTACCAATCGAAGATGGGTAGATTTGCCCAAACTTACTTGAGTCCGTCAGCACGATGTTACGACGCTTTTTCGCAATAATGGTTTCGGCGATTTCTGCGCGCATCATGTCTCGGCTAGTAAAGCCTGTGTCTTGATGGAAACCGTCAATACCCAAAAAAGCCGTGCTGAAATGAATGTTTTCAATACACAGCTTA
This sequence comes from Vibrio sp. 10N.222.52.B12, assembly GCF_002875385.1. Lineage (NCBI taxonomy): Bacteria > Pseudomonadati > Pseudomonadota > Gammaproteobacteria > Vibrionales > Vibrionaceae > Vibrio > Vibrio sp. 10N.222.52.B12. The sequence goes on from NZ_MDAW01000182.1 coordinate 6,566, forward strand.
GTCAGCGGTCCAACCAAACTCTCGCCTTGATGCTGATACACACCACCAAGCAAGATGATGTTCGCTGAGGTGTTACGGATGAGGTGGGCGATGTACGCCGATGGGGTAATGATGGTGACGTCACCACGTTCAGCCAACGTGCGAGCCAAGAGCGCATTGGCACTGCCGCCTTCGATTAATACGGTTTCGTTTGGTGATACCAAGTCTGCCGCTTTGTTGGCTAACGCTTGTTTGATGTCGAAGCGCACTTCGAGTCGCGTATCAATATCGTCACTTTGCAGCGCCGTCGCAGCGCCATGTACACGCTTTAAGTAGCCTTGCTGCTCAAGGAAGTTCAAATCCTGTCTGATGGTCACGCCCGACACGCCAATGATGTCAGAAAGCTCCGTCACTTGAACGCGTTTGCGGTCATTAACCAATTGCAGGATTTCATTTTGTCTTGAGTTCACAGGCTCGCTCCTTTTTGATGAGCTTGCAGTATACGCCCGAACACTTTCATATGAAAGCAGCCTGTGAACGATAGAAATAAGCTAAGTCGCGTTACACCGTAAGCTCAAGACGGTTGCCATCCGGATCTAACACGCAGCTTTCATAATAGCCATCACCTGTTTGTCTCGGACCGTCGATCCATTGGTAGCCATCATCCACTAAGGTTTTGGTTAGTTGATCCACTGCTTGTTCTGATCCTAAAGCAAAGGCAAAGTGTGCTAACCCCGTTACCTGCATTGCATGAGATTTTTCACAGGCGGTCACACCTTCCATCGACATTAACTCCAATCGTGCGCCACTTTCAAACGAAAGAAAGTAAGATGAAAACTGCTTGGTTGGATTGTGGTATTTGTCGTTAGGCACCGCGTTAAAGTATTTCTCATAGAAGGCTTTAAGCTCTTCCAAACGTTCAGTCCAAATCGCGATATGTTCAATTTTCATTAGGATTCCCCCTAGCTCTCAACTGGGTTCAATCTAACGAGGAAACGCAGCACAAAAAAGAGAGCAAATCACCACCGAGTTGTTCCTGTTTTATGGTTGGAGTTGTGTTTGAGCGAAAGTGATGCCCATAATGGCGCAAAGTTTTTCAGGACAGAATGATGGAAGAAATTTACTTCGCAGGCGGATGCCTTTGGGGTGTTCAAGAGTTTATGCGCCACCTTCCCGGCGTAATCAGCACCGAGGCAGGACGAGCGAATGGCTCAACAGAGAACACTCAATCCGAATACGATGGCTACGCAGAATGCGTGAAAACCCAGTTCGACCCTAAGCAGGTTTCGGTTGAAACTTTAATGGGGTATCTATTTGAGATCATCGACCCACACAGTGTTAACAAGCAAGGTGAAGACGTAGGTGAGAAGTACCGTACTGGTGTCTACAGCCAAAACGAACAACACCTAGCCATCGCTAAAGCGTTTATCGCAGCAAGACCGGATGCTGAGAAGATCGCCGTAGAAGTACTGCCACTCACAAACTATGTGCCAAGTGATGATGAGCACCAAGACCGACTCACGCGCTTTCCCAATGACTACTGCCATATCCCGTTAGATTTGCTGCACAAGTACAAAAATCCGTCTTAATGGATTAGCCAAATTCAGCGTAACACCCCTTCCTAACCTCCTCTTGGCTTCAAATTCGGAGCTTACATTGAACAATGCATATCAAGGGGAGGAACTAGCTGAGCTCACTATCGGCTCTCCTAAGCGCTTTATTTCTTTTCTCAAAGAGATAGAAAATTACGTTAATAAAAGGGTTACTATACCCAAGTGACTTCAAGATGCAGGATTCAGAGCGTTGTCATTGATTCGAGGTGAAGGAAAACAACGCAGCGTAATAGCCAGCTCTTTCCAAGTTGTTTGACGCAGAAGTCGAGTCAATGACACGCTCCCAAAGGGCGAGTTGTCTTGGCTTGTATACTTTGTTGTCGATTCTTGATTTAGACCCACTAGACCTTTAAATCGCCGCCGCGTCTACAAACCAAGTCATTCTCGCTGAACCTAGCATCTCGAGGTTACTTGGGTATATATAGCCTTTAGCACAAAGCCTCTTTTTTATAGCAAAATTTAACCATATTTGATTCCCTTCTCGTTTATTTTCAAGCTTCATTATTAATTTCAAAATAAATGGAATATAAGTCACAATACTAATTCCCTTCTAGCTCATTGATATTAATGACTTCTATCACACTTAGCTCTCAGTGATACAAAAATATAGTTATTGGATTTTTTTTACTATTTCAGAAAACCGTAACATTAATTAAATTTGCCTCATTACTTCAGTACCAATGAGTCAAAAAATGATTACAGAACTAACAAACGTCAATTTAATTAAAGGCAACCTTCAAGCAAATAATAAAAAAGAAGTCTTTGAAGAGCTAGCACAGATGCTATTCGAAAATAATCGAATCAGCAGCAAAGAGGCTTTTTTAACCGACATAGAAGCACGTGAAGCATTAAGCGTGACTTCAATGGACGGTATCGCTTACCCACACGCAAAAAGCAAAGCGGTTACAGAGCCTGCAATTGCTGTTGGCGTAAAGCGCGAAGGCATCGAGTATGGCGACGAAGAGGGAGTCAAACCGACCGTATTCTTCATGATTGCCTCACCAGATAACGGTGCCGACCACCATATTTATGTTCTTCAAGAATTGTTCGGTAAATTTAGCGAAGAGTTTATTGAAGATATTCATAACGCAAAAGACGAAAACCAAATACTAAATATTTTAATTAATTCATAAGGCGTGAAATTATGAGTACAATCACAGCTCAAGCTAGTAATAATAGCGATTTCAAAAAAATCCTAAGTACCATGAAAGGTCACCTTTTATTCGGTACTTCTCACATGCTTCCATTTATCGTTGCGGGTGGTGTACTACTGGCGCTAGCGGTAATGGCATCAGGTAAAGGTGCGGTTCCTGCGGACGGTTTATTGGCTGATATTTCTAATATCGGTATTAAAGGTCTGGTGCTGTTCCCAATTATTCTTGGTGGCTTCATCGGTTACTCAATTGCAGACAAACCAGCACTAGCACCAGCGATGATCTCTTCTGGCATCATGGCTGACATGGGCGGCGGCTTCCTTGGTTGTATCGTAGCGGGTTTCATCGCAGGTGGTGTAGTATTCCAACTTAAGAAGATCCCTCTTTCTGCTAACATGACTGCGTTGGGCGCTTACTTCATCTACCCTCTACTAGGTACGCTTATCTCTGCAGGTATCGTTCTATGGGGTATCGGTGAGCCAATCAAGATCTTCATGGCGTCTATGAACGAATTCCTAGCTTCTATGGCTGGCGCTTCTAAAGTGGTTCTAGGTACGATTCTTGGTGGTATGACTGCATTCGATATGGGCGGTCCAATCAACAAGGTAGCAACGCTATTCGCTCAAACTCAAGTTGATACACAACCATGGCTAATGGGTGGTGTTGGTATCGCAATCTGTACGCCTCCTCTAGGTATGGCGCTAGCAACATTCCTATTCAAGAAGAAGTTCACTAAGCAAGAACAAGAAGCAGGTAAAGCAGCAGCAATCATGGGTTCTATCGGTATCTCTGAAGGTGCTATCCCATTCGCAGCAAACGACCCTGTACGCGTTCTTCCTTCAATCGTTGCTGGTGGTATCGTTGGCTGTGTGTTCGGCTTCCTAACAGACGTACTGCTACACGCACCATGGGGCGGTCTAATCACAGCTCCTGTATCAAGCAACATCCCAATGTACGTTGTGGGTATCGCACTAGGCTCACTAACAACAGCAGTTATCGTTGGCTTCTGGAAACCAGTTGCTGAAGAAGAAGCAGAAGACGAAATCGCAGAAGCAGCACCTGCACAAGCTCAAGCGGCTCCAGCAGCAGGCGAAGGCGAGTACGACATCGTAGCAGTAACATGTTGCCCATCTGGCGTAGCACACACATTCATGGCAGCGAAAGCACTAGAGAAAGCAGGTGCTGCAGCGGGTCTGAAAATCAAAGTAGAAACTCAAGGTCAAAACGGTATCCAGAACCGCATCACTGACCTAGATGTAGCAAACGCGAAGCTGGTTATTCTAGCTCACGATATCCAAGTAAAAGACGCTCACCGCTTTGCAAAAGCAAACGTTGTTGAGTGTTCAACGAAAGAAGCGATGCGTAACGCAGCGACTCTTGTGAAAGCTTAAACCTTAAGCTCCTCCCCCTAAGAGCCCTTTCCCCCAAAGGGCTCTATTTCAAGTTTTTAAGTTTTAGTAATACCCCTGATTTTTTTAATTATATAACCCTACAATTTACAAGGCTTTAAAAGTGAAATTCAAACCTTCCCTACTCGCTTGCGCAGTTCTCAGTGGTCTAGTCGGTCTGACTGGCTGTAACGACGACACAACCAACATTTATGAAGGCGGTGACACCAACCCTGCACTGCCGGATATTCCTGACGGCGGCAAGCCAGTATGTCCTCCAGTTGGCGATGGCGACTGCGATGACAAGCCAAACCCAGAAACACCCGAAATCGACATGGGCGTTCACATCCCAGTAGATTTCGCCGATATGGACGTAACACGCTACGTCAACCCATTCATCGGCACAGGTAACCTAGGCAACACCTACCCTGGAGCAACCACACCACACGGCATGGTGCAGCTTTCTCCAAACAACGGTTCTAACGGCTGGGAATACATTTCAGGCTACTACCACCACGACGCACGTACTTCCGGTTTCTCTCATACCCACCTTTCCGGAGCAGGTGCTGGCGACTTGAACGACATTCTCGTCATGCCAATCAACTCACGTTCGGATTACATGATTGATGAAGGTTCGGCAACGCTAAACCTAGAAGCGTCTCGCTTCCAACATCGTGACGAGCAAGCGACAGCAGGCTACTACAAAGTCGATCTATTGGATTACGACATCAAAGCCGAGTTGACGGCGTCGGATCGCGTTGGCGTGCACCGCTACACCTTCCCTCGTGATGAGAAGTCAGAAATCATCGTGAACACTGGCTTCAAAATTAACTGGGACTACACCTCAGATTCTTACTTGAAATGGGACAAAGACAATAACCGTCTAGAAGGTCACCGTTTCTCTGACGGCTGGGCACCAAGCCAAAAAGAATTCTTCGTGATGGAATTCGACCAACCAATCAAAAACGTTCGCTTTGCTTACTACGATAAAGAGCAAGGTCGTTACATGGACGTGCCAGAAGGCATTACGGAAATCGGTAACGAGACTCGCGGCAAGTATCAGTACGCACGCGCTTACGTAGAGTTCGACACATCAAAAGACGGCTTAACGGTTGAAGCGAAATTGGCGCTATCAAACGTTGAGATTGGCGAGAACGGCAAGTCTGGTGCTTCTCTTAACATGACAGAAGTTGCGGGCATGAACTTCGACCAAGTACGCGAAGCAGCAACGAAGAAATGGGAAGACGAACTCGGCAAGATCCAAGTCTCTGGCGACGAAGATTACAAACAGACGTTCTACACCGCGATGTACCACTCGTACCTAGGTCAAACCATTCACTCTGACTTAGATGGTCGCTACCGCCAAGTTCACCAAGGTCGTAACGCTTACCCAGATGGCAACACACCTTGGGGCGATAAGATTGATACGCTGAAAGAGTCAATCCGCACTGCCGATGCTAACAAAGATGGCAAAGCAGACTTCACGCGCTACGACACTTTCTCGTTATGGGATACCTACCGCGCAGTTCAACCTCTGTCTTCGATTCTTGAGCCAGACCGCTTAGCAGACGTGGTGCTGTCTATGCTGTCTTACGCCGAAGAAGAATGGGTGGATGACAAAGGCAACGTGCGCAAAGGTCGTCTGCCTGAGTGGACATTCAAAGGCAACGAAACCGGCATGATGATGGGCATGCACTCAACGCCTGTGATTCACGATGTGTTGTCGAAAGGCTCACTAGAAAAACGCATGATCGATCTTGGCTTTACAGAAGCAGAGCGCAAAGACGTGAAAGAGCGCTTGGTTGAAGCGATGATCACTGACGCGCGCGCCGCAACGAGCCAAGGCGTAGCATGGATCAAAGAGTACGAAGAACAAGGTTACGTGCCAGCGCAATTGCACGACACTCCACCAGATTCTTACGGCGGTCACTCACCATTTAAAGACTCTTGGACAGCATCTTACTCGCTTGAATACTCAATGAACGACTGGGCAATCGCGCAATCGGTCAAAGAAGTATTTGGTGAAGAAGATCCACGCTACACCGAGTTCGCTAACCGTTCTAAAAACTGGCAAGCGCAATTCGACTTCGGTGGTAAGCAATACCAAGGTTGGTTCAAAGCCCGTGACTACGATGGCGAGTTTATCGATGCAGGTTGGGTAGACCCAATCACCGGTCGTGCGGTTGGTAAAGACTGGCGTCCAGACATGTTCAACTGGTCATTCTCTGAGTCGAACGGCTGGCAATACTCGTTCAGTGTTCAGCACGACATTCATGGCTTGATTGACCTGATGACACGCTTCGACAAGACACAAAACCCTGAAGCAGAACGCGGTGACTTGTTTGCAGCGCGCTTGGATGAGTACTGGTCAACCTACCCAGACCGCAACGCAGGCGACAACCAATTCCCAGTGTTCAACACAGGTAACGTTGGTCAGCACGTTCAAGGTAACGAACCAGATATCCACGTTCCGTACTTGTACAACTACGTAGGTCAACCTTGGAAAGGTCAGGCAGCCATCGCCGCAGCAACCAACATTTGCTACAAGAACACCGCTGACGGCATTTGTGGTAACGACGACTTCGGTACGCTCTCTGCGTGGTTTGTGTTCCGTGCGCTTGGCTTCTACCCAGTGAACGCTTCTTCTGGCATCTACGAAATCGGTACTCCGCTGTTTGAAAGCGCGTCTATCGATGTCGGCAACAACCAGAAATTCACGGTTACCGCGAAGAACGTTAGCCGCAAAAACATCTTCATTCAATCGACTCGCTACAACGGCAAAGACTTCAACCGCACTTACCTGACTCATGACGAAATCATGTACGGCGGTGAGCTGGAGTTCGTGATGGGCGACAAACCAAATCAACGTTGGGGCTCTCTAGAGCAAGATCTTCCACCAGCACAAGGCATCGGTGAGTTCTTGCATGAAGACGAGATGCCAGCAGGTTCTCGTTAATCCCAATAGTGACAACTCAGCCGGGGGAGCGCATCTCCCGGCTATCCCTACAAGAAAATTTTATAAGCAGTCCCTTATAAACAGTCTCTTATAAACACTTTTTATATACGAATAACGACAAAACGGTATGCACATGTTTAAACGTAATCTTATCTCTTTGGCTATCCTGGTTGGTCTGACGGGTGGCTTGGCTGGCTGTAACAGCGACAACGATTCTTCCTCTTCACTGCCGGGCGATCCAATTGTGGATCTCGCGGTGTTGAAATACGTCGATCCTATGATCGGCACAGCAGCTTCTGGTCATACATTCCCGGGCGCGACGGTACCGGCAGGTATGGTTCAACTGTCTCCAGATACTTTCATCGGTTCTAACACTGATCACGAATCAGGACTTAACCCATGGCACTCGGCTTCTGGCTACTGGGATTCATCCAACTACGAAACTGGCGAAGTGGTTAACACTGACGTTCCGCTGTACGGCTTCTCCCATACTCACCTTTCAGGTACAGGCGCAACTGACTTAGGCGACATCTTGGTTCTGCCTTACGCAGACATGGCGAACACACAACTGAACTCTTTCGACAAAGCCAATGAAGAAGCAAGCGCAGGCTACTACAAAACCAAGCTAAACCAAGGTCAAATCGAAGTAGAACTGAGCGCAACCAAACGCGTTGGTTTGCACAAATACACTTTTGCTGAAGGCGCGGACCGCAACGTGAAGTTCGATTTGGGTCATACCCTAATGAACAACAACGGCAAGTCTTTGAAGAACAAAGTAGAAGTGGTGGACGAATACACCATTCGCGGTCGTAAAACCTCAACTGGCTGGTTCCAAGGGCAAGACCACCAAGGTCAGGACATCTTCTTCTACGCGAAATTCAACCAACCAATCGCCAAAGCACTATTGGGCGAACAAGACCTTGAACCAACGCGCGAAATGCGCAATGGCGCGGTTTACTCAGGCGATGATCTGACCGCTTACCTAAACTTCGGCACAGGCGAAGAGCCAATTGAAATCCGCGTGGGTATCTCTCCTGTTAACTGGCAAGGCGCACAGAAAAACTTAGAAGCAGAAGCACCAAGTTTCGACCTAGCACAAGTGAAAGAAGACGCGGAATACGCGTGGGCTGAGAAGCTAGCAAAAATCAAAGTAGAAGGCGGCACAGACGCAGAGAAAACCAACTTCTACACTGGCATGTACCATATGATGATCGCGCCAATCGAGTTCTACGATGTGGATGGTCAATACGTGGATATGCTTGGCACAGTGCGCACACTGAAAGATGGCGACACACCAAACTACTCAATTTACTCAACGTGGGATACGTTCCGCGCCGTTCACCCAATGTGGACCATCATCGACCCAGACCAAGCAACGCTATACGTGAAAGACTTGATTCGTAAATCCAACGACGAGTTTGGTCTATTGCCGAAATGGGAAGGTCACGGCTCAGAAACCGGCACCATGATCGGCTACCCATCGGCAGCGATTCTGGGCGATGCGGTAACCAAAGGCTTGATTGATGCAGAGCAGGCTTACACGGCGTCGGTGAAATCAGCACGCTACACACCGCATGAGTACCCACAGATTCATGACGACATCCTAAGCTCACTTATGGCAGGTCAGCTGAATTACCACGAGAAAGAACAGTGTGTTCGTTACCCGAACTGGAACTCAGTATCGTACTCGTTGGAATTCTCATTCTACGATTGGACGATCGCAGAAATGGCGAAAGCTGCTGGCGATATGGACGCGTATGAAGAGTTCAAAGCTCGTTCTTACAACTCTTTGAAACACTGGGATGCAGAAGCAGGTAACGCAGACGGCACAGGCTTCTTCGTACCAACAGAACTGAAAGAAGGCGACCCATGTGCGCTGAAATACGCTTCAACTGATTTCGACCCTTACAAGTCTGACGCGTTCTACTACACAGAAGGTAACGCGTGGCAGTGGCAATGGGCGTTCATGCAAGACTTAGACAAGCTGACTGAAATCATGGGCGGCACGCAAGGTCTGAACGATAAGCTGAACAACCTATTTACTGCCGATCCAAATGGCGGCGAAGCGCACCAAGACATGACAGGCTACATCGGTCAGTACATTCACGGTAACGAGCCTTCGCACCACGTCATCTACTTGTACAACCGTACTGAAGAGTCTTACAAGGCGCAGGAATACCTAGACCAAGTTTACGACCAGTTCTACAAACCAACGCCAGACGGCATCATCGGTAACGAAGACGTAGGTCAAATGTCGGCGTGGTACTTGATGTCAGCACTGGGCTTCTACCAAATCTCGCCAACCGATCCAACCTACAGCATCGGTCGTCCAATCTTCGACAAAGCGACGGTAGACATTGGCTCTGGCACCTTCACGGTAACGGCTGAGAACAACGGTCCAGACAACATGTACATCAAAGAAGTGACCATCAACGGTAAGCCTCTGGATGTGTACAACACCTTCCAGCACAGCGAATTCAAAGCAGGCGGCGAACTGCACTTCGTGATGACGGCTGACAAGTCTGAAGCAATGCAAGCCAACCTAGGCGAATAATGATTTTGCGGGGACCTCATGTCCCCTTTTCTCGTGGAATAAAAACAATGAAATTAAAAAGAACCCTACTCTCCACCGCAGTGTTAACCGCCATGCTTGGTCTTGCTGGTTGTGGCAGCGACTCTGACCCAGAAACTCCGGTTATCTCTACCCCTACTTTGGAATTCGTTGATACCTTGATCGGCACTAAAGGTCTTGGCAACGTTAACCCATCTCCAGTTATGCCAGAAGGTATGATTCAACCGTCACCAGATAACTTCGATCCAAACGGTTGGAATGGCAAAGGCTCGCCTGTCGAGTACGATCCTGTGCACAGCCTGCTTTCTGGCTTCTCAATGACCCACATTTCCGGCGCAGGTAAAGGCGACTTAAACGACTTCGCTTTCTTGCCATACACAGGCTTTAATACCGATGCCGTGACCATGGATAAAAGCTCGGAAGTGGCAGAAGTTGGTTACTACTCGGTTGATCTTGTAGAAACCGGCGTAAAAGCTGAGCTTTCGGCAACCGACCGCGTGGCGTTCCAACGTTACACCTTCAAGCCGGGTGAAGACCGCAAAGTACGTATCGACCTGCAACACGAACTGTTGGAGCAATACGGCAATCACTCTCGCAGCATCTACTACAAACGCGTTAACGACACTACCGTCGTAGGCGCACGTACCTCAAACGAATGGGGTCAATGGCAAACCGTGTTCTTCGCGGCAGAATTCTCTGATCCAATCATTGAAGAGAACCTGTACACCAAGCTGGCTTCTGAAAGCAAACTGACTCCAACTGACGCTACTGAAGTCGGCTTGGAAGATTACCGCGGCTACGCTGAGCACAAACCAATGCCGGGCGAACCAGAACCTGACCCAGAACGTTTGGCAAAACGCGCAAACGATGTCCTGACGCACTTGAACTTTGGCAAGAGCGATGAGCCATTGGTGGTCAAAGTAGCGATTTCTGGCACTGGTGTTGACGGCGCACTGAAAAACCTAGAAGCAGACACCAACGGCTGGGACTTCGACAACGTCGTACAACAAAACCGCGTGGCTTGGGAAAACATCCTTGGCGAGTTTGAACTGGAAGGCGGCAACAAAGCTGACAAAACCATGTTCTACACCTCGCTCTACCGTACGTTTGTTGCCCCATTCCTATACCAAGACGTGGATGGCAAATACCGTGGCATGGATGGCAAAGTGCACCAAGCAGAAGATGGCTTAGTCAACTATTCAGTGTACTCAATGTGGGATACCTTCCGCGCCGCACACCCACTGAAAACCATCATCAACAAAGACCGCGCGATTGAACACGCACGCGATCTATTGAACAAATACCAAACGGGCGGTGTCTTGCCAAAATGGGAACTGCACTCGGATTACACCGGTGAAATGGTCGGTCACCCTGCGGTCTCGGTTATCGCCGATATCATGGTCAAACACCCAGAAGCCTTTACTGCTGCTGAGTTTGATTTGGCACTGAAAGCGGCTGACGAAACAGTCAACTTCAACCTTGATAAAACAGAGAGCTGGGTGCCTTACCAAGATGCTTGGAACGGTGACAAACGCTTCACGATCATGACGCGTCACAACGACTACCAAGAAGACGTCGGCTTTATTCCAGCTAACACCAAATGGGCGCCGGATTCTGGTGACAAACCGGGTTACGTAGAAGGCTTAAAAGTCGATAAATACGACGAGCTCGTGAACGAGTCGGTGTCTTACGGTCTTGAGAACGCATACTACGACTGGTGTATCGCTCAGATCGCTAAACTTGCGGGCAACGACCAACAGTACGACCGCTACATGGCTCGCTCAGAGTCGTTCAAGAACTACTTCGATTACAACCCAGAGCAATACGGCAAACTGCAAGACACCAAAGGCAACGCATTGGGTGCAACGGGCTTTATGCGTCCGGCTTACATGAACAGCGGCAGCAAGGTTTGGGCAAACAACCTGAAAGCCGAATGTTTGGACGAGAACATGGCGCTGTCTATCCCAGACGGTATGGACTACAACGCGTGTAAAGACCGCAAAGCACTCAACGAAAGTGACGTGTTCTGGCCTTACCGCGCCGAGCACCGTGGTGAAGACTTCACCGAAGGCAATACATGGCAATGGACATGGTTTGCACCGCACAACTTGAACGGTCTGGCTAACGTGATGGGTGGCGAGCACATCGACCGTACTGACTTCTCTCTTCCTGAAGACGTAACCGAACAAGGTAAAGCGGCATTCTTAGCCAACTTGAATGCGCTGTTTAATGCGGACTCCAACGCCGATACGAGCCAATCACACGACATGTCTGGCTACATCGGTCAGTTCGTGATGGGTAACGAGCCTGATCACCACGTTCCTTACCTATACAACTGGACGGCGGAACCTTGGAAGACACAAGAAATTGTCGACCAAGCGATGAACGAGTTCTACCACCCAACGCATGAAGGTCTGATTGGTAACGAAGACGTCGGTCAGATGTCGGCATGGTATGTGATGTCTGCATTGGGCTTCTACCAAGTCACACCGGGCGAAGCAAGTTACACCATCGGTCGTCCTCTGTTCGACAAAGCCGTGATTCCAGTCGCGGACGGTAAATTCACCATCACCTCAGAAAACAACAGCCAAGAGAGCATCTACGTGAAGTCGGTGACCATCAATGGCAAACAATTGAGTGACAACTTCAGCTTCGCGCACAGCGATTTGAAAGACGGTGGTGAACTGCATTTCGTTATGACTTCAGACAAATCTGAAGCGATGAAAGCACAATAACCGACACCTATCCAAATAACGAAAGGGGGCACCTAGCCCCCTAAAAAACTTCACTTCAGTGGAACCATAAAAATGAAACTAAAAAGAACCCTTATCTCTACCGCTATACTCGCTGCCATGTTTGGTCTTGCTGGTTGTAACAGTGATGACGACAACAGCAAATCTGGAACACCATCCCTCGACACCACGCTAACCCAATACGTCAATCCATTGATTGGTACAGGCGCAGATGGTCACACCTTCCCAGGCGCGGTTGTGCCTTATGGTTTGGTACAACTATCTCCTGATACCGAAATGGAAGGTTGGGGCTCTGCTGCAGGTTACTTCGACCACGGCAAGCTGACTGAAATCCCAGTGTATGGCTTCTCCCACACTCACCTTTCAGGCACAGGCATTACCGACCTTGGTGACATCTTAGTTTTGCCTTTCACCAAGAAAGAAAACGCCGTTTTCAATACCTTCGATAAAGACAACGAAACCGCAGAAGCGGGTTACTACGCGGTTGAACTGAACAAAGGCGAAATCAAAGCTGAGCTAACTACCACGCAACGTGTTGGCTTCCACCGCTACACCTTCAAAGAAGGCACGACGCCACACATCAAGTTCGATTTAGACCACACTCTCAATAAAGGTCACTTCAACAACCGCACCATGAAGGGCGACTTGGAGTTTATCGACGCTTACACCATCCGCGGTTTACGTAGCTCAAACGGCTGGGCGAACAACCAGCACGTCTACTTCTACGCCACCTTCAACCAACCTATCGTCAAAGCCATTGCTTTAGTTGACGGCGCAGAAACCGAAATCGATGTAAACAACGACAACATCGACGCAGTGAAAACCATCGCTTACCTAGAATTCGCACCATCATCAACACCGCTAGAAATCCAAGTAGGCTTATCACCAACAGGCACAGAGGGTGCGGAGAAGAACCTAGAAGCAGAAGCGAAAGACGTGTCATTTGATACTGCGCGCGCTCAAGCCAACGACGCATGGCACCAAGAGCTTAGCCGCATGATGGTATCTGGCGGCACGGAAGATCAGAAAGAGATCTTCTACACCGCGCTTTACCACGCTTCTATCGCGCCAATGATTTTCCAAGATGTCGACGGTCAATACCCAGCGATGCGTACTCGCATTCAAAAAGACGCAGGCGACACACCAAACTACTCCGTGTATTCCATGTGGGATACATTCCGTGCTGCGCACCCACTGAAAACCATCATCGACCCAGAACGTGCCGAAGAGTTTGCCAACGACTTAATTCGTAAATACGAAGACGGTGGCATCTTGCCGAAATGGGAACTGCACAGCCATTACACGGGCACTATGATCGGCTTCCCTGCGGTTTCGATCATTGCTGACGCGATGGCGAAAGGTTTAGACATCGACCCACAACTGGCCAAAGAAGCGGCTGAGTTTACGGTGCGTTACCACGAAGCGTCTGAATTCCCAGATTGGACGGAAGACAACAACATCGGCGCAGCAAACGTTGTGCAAGTGAAGGTGTACGAAGAAAACGGCTTTGTTCATCACGGTTACTGGAACAGTGCGTCTTACACGCTTGAGTTTGCTTACGGCGACTGGGCAATGGCAGAAATCGCGCGCATGGCTGGCGATGTAAAACTGCAAGAAGAGTTTATGACTCGTGCCGACAACTGGCTTAACCATTGGGATGCAGAGACTGGCTTCTTACGTCCGAAAAACCACCCGCTGAGCTCATCACCAAACAAACCGCCTTTGGAGTTCAACCAACCGATTGATGAAGATCGTTTGGATGAGTGTGAAATGGTTGAATGGCCTGAAGGCTCAGGCGTGATGAAAGAGAAATGCCCGCTGCTACCATTTGACCCTTACTACGTGGACGAGTTTGCCTACACCGAAGGGAACGCGTGGCAATGGAAGTTCCAACCAATGCACGATTTCAACCGTCTGAAACAAGAAATCTACCAAGCAGACTTGGCACAAGGCAAAGACACCACGCCAGAGAAAGCCTTCCGTGAAGACTTGGACGAGCTATTCAATGCGCGTTCTTCAAACACAGGTGAAGAGCTACCAGACCTAACGGGTTATATCGGCCAGTACATGCACGGTAACGAGCCATCGCACCACATTCCTTACCTATACACGCTAACGGATGAGCCATGGAAAGCGCAAGAGTACCTAGACCGCATCATGTCAGAGATGTACACCAGCGAGCCAACTGGTTTGATTGGTAACGAAGACGTAGGTCAGATGAGCTCTTGGTACTTGATGTCGGCAATGGGCTTCTACCAAGTGACGCCTGCGGATCCGGTCTACACCATCGGTCGCCCTATGTTTGATGAAATCACCATTCCAGTGGAAGGCGGCGAGTTCACAGTCATCGCAGACAATAACAGCCCACACAACAAGTACGTGAAGTCCGTAACCATCAACGGCAAACCGCTGGATGCCAACTTCACCTTCAAGCACAGCGAAATCAAAGCGGGCGGCGAGCTTCACTTCGTCATGACGGGTGACAAGCAAGAAGCGCTTCAAGCTCAGTAACGTTTTATGTAATTCGTGTTTAAAGAATAAGCAGATAGATTAACTCAGTGGCAGGAAGTAATGCGCTTCCTGCCTAAGGAATCAAGATTATGAACTTTACGAAAACCGCTATCGCCACCGCAGTAATTACAAGTGTTATTGGTTTGGCTGGCTGCAACGATGACGACGATAACACCTCACCAAGCGTCGATACTTCCAACCTAAAATACGTCGACCCATTCATTGGTACCGGCTTTAACGGACACACCTTCCCGGGTCCTGTTGTGCCAGAGGGCATGGTGCAACTTTCTCCAGATACCGAGCTGATCGGCTGGCACTCTTCATCAGGTTACCATTTTGATAAAAAGACCTTATTTGGCTTCTCCCACACTCACCTATCTGGCACGGGCATGGGCGGCTTAGGTGACATTCTGTTCCTGCCGTTTACCGAAGATAAAGCTAAATACATCGAAGACAGCGACGACTACCGCGAAGCGATTTCAGTCAAGATGGACAAAACCTCTGAAGTGGCAGAAGCGGGTTACTACTCGGTGAAAATTGCAGAGAACGGTATCAAAGCTGAGCTTACGGCTTCTGAACGTGTCGGCTTCCATCGTTACACCTACCCGCAAGGTCAACCACAACGTCTGAAGATAGACCTCAACTCCATCCTTAACAGCGACTGGGGTTCGACCTCTCTGCGCAACAAACTGACGGTGAGCGAAGACGGTCATACCATCACGGGCGAGCGCGATGCAGCGCACTTCTCTGGCTGGGCGAAAAACCAAAAAATCTTCTTCTATGCGACTTTCGATAAGAAGATCAAAGACGTCTACATCCTTGCTAATGGTGAGCCTGTTGACGGCCTAACGGCAGAGCACGTTTCTGAATTGATTTACGATGACCAAGGTAATCCAGTTAAGCGTGTCAAAGCAGACGTCACTGCCTACATCGAATTTGAAGATGAAGGCTCACAAGAGTTGAATGCGCAAGTGGCGTTATCTGCGGTTGACCCACAAGGCGCAGAAAACAACTACGATGCCGAAGCGAATGTCTCTTTCGATACTGCGCGTAACAACGCACGTGAGAAATGGGCAAAAGCACTCAACTTCTCAATTGAAGGGGGCACGGAAGATCAGAAAGAGATCTTCTACACCGCGCTTTACCACACCAAAATTGCGCCGATGGTGCACCAAGACGTAGATGGTCGATTCCGAGGCATGGGCAAAGGCTCAATTCGTGAAGGCGAAGGGGAATACTCCATCGCTTACGGTCAAGCAACGGAAGAACAACCAAACTTCTCGGTTTACTCTCTATGGGATACCCAACGTGCATTGCACCCACTAAAAACCATCACTGAACCAACTCGCGCGGTGCAATACGCGAAGAACCTAGTTCAGAAGTACACTGAAAGCGGCTTGCTGCCGAAGTGGGAACACTTAGGTGACGAGACAGGCACCATGGTCGGCTACCCAGCGGTAGCAGTGATTGCGGATGCGATCACCAAGTTCCCAGAAGAGTTTACTCAACAAGAGAAAGAGCTGGCGCTGAAAGCCGCGATCGACTCTTCGACTTACGAGAACTACCCTGCACTGCAGGCCGATTGGGATCAGGGCGTATTGGATCGTACTTTAACCAAGCACATCGACTACATTGAGAAAAACGGCTTCACGCCTGCCATCCAACGTGTCGATGGTGAGCCAGTATTTGAAGACTACACAGTTGAGTCTGTTTCTTACGGTTTAGAAAACGCGTTCTACGATTGGGCCATCGCGCAAATCGCCAAAGCAGCCGGTGATACTCAAGCGGAAGAGCAATACCTTGAACGCTCGAAAGGCTACAAGAAGTACTTCGATTACAACCCAACGGAATACGCAGAACATGGCGTGACGGGCTTTATGCGCCCAGTGATGATTGATGAAACCTTCATGACGCCATTCGACCCATACGGCACAGAACATGAGACAGGTAACTACACCGAAGGTAACGCATGGCAGTGGACTTGGTTTGTACCGCATGACATCGCGGGCTTAAAAACCATCATGGGTGGCGATGCTGAGTTCCAGAAAAACCTAGAAGCCACCTTCACCGCAGAAAGCCAAGGCACAGAAACACCGGATATGTCTGGTTTGATTGGTCAAGTTGCGTTTGGTAACGAGCCTCCGCACCACATTCCTTACCTATTTAACTGGACCGCAGAACCATGGAAGACGCAACAAGTCGTCGACCACATTCTGGATGACATGTATTTCGCTGCTCCAGAAGGCGTCATTGGTAACGAAGACGTGGGCGCAATGTCCGCTTGGTATGTGATGTCTGCATTAGGCTTCTACCAAGTGAACGCAGCAGAACCGATTTACACTGTGGGTCGTCCGCTATTCGACAAAGCGGTGATTCCGGTTAAAGGCGGCACGTTCACTATCACCACTGAAAACAACGCCGATGACAACATGTACATCAAGTCTGTCACCATCAATGGCAAAGCGTTGGATAACGGTTTCTTCTTCGACCATTCCGAGTTCAAACCGGGTGGTGAGTTGCACTTCGTGATGACGGGCGATCAATCAGAAGCGATGAAAGCACCTCAATAAACCTCTATCACTCTTCCCTCTTCAAAGGTCAGTTCGCGAGAGCTGGCCTTTTGTTTTTTGGCCTTTCACTTCCACCAACACAAACGATCATTCCGCGACAATTAATCATAAGCTCAGTAAA
Source organism: Vibrio sp. 10N.222.52.B12 (assembly GCF_002875385.1). Taxonomy (NCBI): domain Bacteria; kingdom Pseudomonadati; phylum Pseudomonadota; class Gammaproteobacteria; order Vibrionales; family Vibrionaceae; genus Vibrio; species Vibrio sp. 10N.222.52.B12. Next base: position 24,183 of record NZ_MDAW01000182.1, read on the forward strand.
TTTATGTGATCCAATTCAAGCGAACTAAACGTTTGCTTTTTTAAAGTTGCCCCGTTTCGCGAAACCCAACATTCATTCGACTTAACCGGATTAGCTATGAACACATTTTCTAAAAAGCCGTTACTTTGCGCCTTGGCTGCAATTTCTATCGGTGCTTCATTTTCTTCATTTGCGGAAATTCGCAATGTCACGCTGCTGCACACCAACGACATCGAGAGCGTTTACGAACCTGTTGATGCCTTTTGGAACCCAGACATCTCACATATCGGTGGTATTCCATACCTAGCCACCTTGATCAAGCAAACCCGAGCGCAGGAAGAGACCAGTTTCTTGTTTGATGCGGGTGACATTTTCACGGGTTCACTTGCTAAGAAAACTCAAGGCAAACTCTCTTTCGATTTGTACAGCGCAATGGGCTACGACGCGATTACGCTCGGCAACCATGAGTTTGAATACGGTTGGCAAACGCTGAAAGAAAACATGCCAAGAGCGGCTTACCCAGTGCTGAATGCCAACATCAAATTCGAGCAAAACAATGCCCCATTTGCTTCGCCCTACACCATTATTGAGCGCGATGGCGTTAGTGTAGGCGTGATAGGTGTTATGGGCGTAGATGCGTTTTACAACACCATGTGGAAAGGCAACCGCAAGGGTTTAACCATTGATGACCCTATCGAAGTCACTCAATACTGGGTTGATAAGATTCGTGATGAAGTGGACATGATTGTCGTACTGACTCACCAAAACAAAACGGCGCCAATGCAAACCGACAAAGAAGCAGACCCAGAAGTGCAACGCGGTTTTGATGAAGACTACAACATGGCTGGCAAGCTAAAAGGCGTGGATGTGATCTTTGGTGGTCACTCAGACCATGGCTTGTGGAAGCCAGTTGTACACCCGAAAACCAGCACCGTTATTGGTCTTACCTTCGGTCAGGGCAAATACTTGGGTTACACCAAGTTCGCGGTGGATACAGAAAAGCACGACGTAAAGCTGCTTGATGGCAAACTCATCCCTGTTGAATCCGACAAGCTGGAACGAGACAAGAAAACCAGCGACCTTATCGCCAATGCACGCAGCCAGTTCCCTGAGTTAAGCGAGCAACTGGCGAGCATCAACGACACTGCTTACCGCCGTTACTACCGCGAATCAAACGTCGGTAACTTGGTGGCCGATATGATGCGTGAAGCTGCCAATGCCGATGTGGGTATGATCAGTTCTGGCAGTATTCGAGTCGACTTAAACAAAGGCCCAGTGACGATGGAAAACGTGATGGATCTTTTCCCATTCACGGATAAACTCTCGGTCGTGACATTGAGCGGTGAACAGCTCAAAGAACTGTTGGAATACAGCTACACCTTGCCTTACGGTCTGGCGCAATTCTCTGGTATCGAAGCGCGTTATGACAACGAAAAACCAGAGGGTCAACGCTTGGTGAGCCTAAATGTAAACGGCAAACCAGTGGGCAATGCTGACTCATACAAAGTCGCGACTTACTCTTACGCAGCAAGTGGCGGTGACGGCTATCATGTGTTTGAGAAAGGCACGTTTGAATCAGAAGGCGATTCAGTAACACAAGTGCTGATTGACCAGTTCAAAGCGAAGAAACAAGTGACCGTACCAGAACTCGGTCGTCAAGTAGACGTAAGCCAAAACTAAATCCATAACGGACTTAGCTCGGAGAATAAGCACCATGACATTTCGTCAAGAATACAATGGCTGTAAGTCGTTTGGTTGCGCCAATTGCGGCGTACCCGACTTGAGCTTGTATTCGCGCTCAAACCGACTCGGTTACGATGCCTGGCATTGTCCTGAGTGTGGTGCTTATCCTCCTGTTTTGGTTAACGAGCCCATTCTCGCGTTAGCCAATCAACTGGAACAGCACACCTTCAAACTCGATTTATTACCTCAATGCCATTGTTCAAAAGCGTCTTGGCAACGTTTCGGACGCACAACCTCTGGCACCGAACGTGTGCAATGTCGGCAATGCCAAAAGACCGCAACGCTGATCAACTCAAGTAAAGCATCATCAAACCTGCAACCAATGTTGGATGCTTTGATTTCTGGCGTTCCTCCCCAAGAGCTACAGCAAGCTTTAGGGCTCAATCACCGCGCGTTTTCTCTGCGGATGGAACAATTGGCTGAGCTACTCAATACCTTCAGCCGTTTGTTTGAAGCGCAGCTTGATTTCTCAATCCTACAAACCCGTTCGTTTCTTCAAGTCGCGCGGTCTGGGTTTAGACACGATAGCCGCTCTCAAAGTAGCGCGCATATTTGGACATTATCGACGGCCGATGCCAAGACGGGATATGTACTCTTGATCAGTGATAACGCACTGATCAAGAAAGATTCGTTACCTGAAGAGGTGCGAGAGCAGAGCCGTTATCGACTCACCAAGAAAGAGCTCGCTCCCACAGAAGAAGACGTACTGCTTCAAGCGCAGAAGACGTACGACAAGATCTTAAATCGCAGTCAGTTTGATCAACTCGGTTACTGCGATGCCCAACATGCCCAATCCAAGGAAGTGTTTTTAACGCGCCCTGTATTTGCCGCTCACGCTCACATGCAGAACTTGGCAAAATATCTAAAATCTCAGCCACCAAAAGCTTTATTGCTCGAACATGAAAGCTTTATTCGCGGCGCCGCAATTACCGCATTTACACCAACGGTAATCAGTGGAAGCACACATCTGTACTATTGCCATGTCGCCTCGCGCAACGTGCACGACATTAACAACAGCGGTAAACAAAACATGAGTTGGTGGGATGAAACGTGGCGACGAGTGAATATTGAAAATGCACTGGGCAAGTGGCAAATCGGCATGGGTTTATTGACCAAAAAAGGCGAGCTCGATGATGCCACTATTCACTCCCTTTTCCCCACGCATCCAGATTGGAATTCGTACTCCTGGCAACACTATATCGGATGGCTACAACCTAGCTACGCGTCTCACCTCAGCTTGGCTCGAATACAACAGTGGCAAAGCATTTATCGCTTTTTGTACAATTTCACACTGTGCCGCCACGAAATCAAAATTGGATCTCGATTCATCGAACCAAGCCAAGTTACTGACTTAGTTGACTTCATAAACCATCATTCACTAACAAGTGAACCATCATAAACATCTGATTAAAAATACTTTTTTATTGATAATAGCATTTTCATTTTTGGCTCTTTGTACAATGCCGTATTGCAGGTTAGAGAACTCTGTAATGTATAGTTTTCCGAATGATAAAAAGGACGAACTATCATGAAAGACTATGACGATGGCGGACTTCAATTGGTTGACGAAGTCGTTGGCAAAGGCAAGCTGGCATTTATCAATAACATCCCATTTGACCAAAACCCCTACCCAATCGTGACCCTTGAATTCATGAGTTGGTGGTACGGCTGGTTGCTAGAAGAAGAACGCCAAACCATGGCTGCGTAACCCGCGTAATGACACCTTATTTCCACAATTAAACCGTTTCCAAGTTTACCTAATGCCAACAAGCGTCAGGTGCGCTTGCGGCTTTTTATTTTTTAAATACAGGTAGATATGGACATCAATACAACAATAAGAACCACAATCTTTACCCTATCGTTTATCACAACTTCATTCGCACTGTTTTTGAAGCATTCCCTCACCGAAGAGCGAATGATGCTGTGCGCCTTAGGAAATGATATTCCGGTGTTTGATAGCGAAGATTGCTTATTCTATTTTGAGACGTTTGGCGTTTCGCAAGATTTACTGAGCTTAGTCGAGTATCAATATGGTATTTCGTCGATTCTAAGTGGTGACAGTCATAGTCGCTTTCGTATGGCAAACACCTTAATAGCACATGGGTTTGACGTAAATTGGCTGAACGAAAGTAACAGTCCGCCTCTGCACTCCGCCATCATTCATGATGATTTCGAGGCGTTTAAATGGCTAATGCAGCAAGGGGCAAACAAAGATCTTTATTGCCCTAAGGTAGGAAAGAACGCCACTGAGTTTTTGGATTGGATTTACACCGAGAACCCGACCGCCAATCGCGGCGCTATGTACGCGCTATTGCACTAGAGCTTTAAAAACAAAGGGAGCCGATCGCTCCCTTTGTCGTTTTTATCGTTTTGAAATTAATCGATACTCTGGCTAATGCGCCACAGCACGCCACTAGGATCGTGCAAACAGAATTCTCGCATCTTCCAAGGTTGATCAACCAGTTCTGTCTTCTTGGCTCCGAATGACTCCAGATCGACATTCGAAACATGTTCATGCCAGCTGGCAACATCTTCCACCAACAAATGCATCATGAAATTATTGCAGTGTTTTGGCTCATAAAAATCTTGCAACAAGAATGAGCAACTGCCCTTGAAGAAGTACGCCACACCACCAAAATCCGAAGGCATCTCAAAACCCAACGCCTGATAAAAACGCTTTGATAACTCGTAATCTTTCGCCGGAACAAAAGATTTAATTTCAACAATATTGAGGTTTTCCATTTCCTAAGTTTCCATTGTGTAGCACGTATTCAACTACTCTAGTCATTTCGAAAAAAACTACCAATGTTTGGTGGTAAGTTCTGTAACACAACTCGACCAAGAGCACATCGAAGTTTGATAATCGCACGTATAATCTTCATCAGAACGATTAAGGGCAATTGACCTTGAGGAAAGGTACTCAATGAAAAAACTACTTCCGATTGTATTCACTTGTTTGAGCTTAGCTTTCTCCGCACCATCGGTATTGGCTTCTGAACGAGCAGAGCAGGGTTGGCAATGGATTGATCAAGGCGCAATGATTGTCGATGTGCGCACGCCACAAGAGTTTGCCGATGGTCACTTAGACAAAGCGGTGAACTTTCCGCTTTCAGAGTTAGATAAACACTTTGCTAATGTCGATAAAGACACACAAATCGTGCTCTACTGCCGCAGTGGTAATCGCTCAGGGCAAGCGTATCAGTACCTACAATCGCAAGGGTTTACCAACCTACATAACGCGGGCGGCTTGGTTGAGATGCAACAAGCGAAGTAATACGACTTTGCACCTACCTAGCCAACTGAATGGAAAGCACACCTCTCGTGTGCTTTTTGTTTTTTCACTATCTATTCGTTATCGGTTGAAGCCAGCTCGCCGAAGTAGTCTTCCAGTCGATGGTGACCATAAATCGGCGCGATATTGTCACCGCCTAACATGGTCAGAAAGAACTCAGCAGGACCACCCCATTTCTCTGGCAAGTGACGTACTATCGATAACCCAGCTCTGCGCAGGAAGTCCGGTAGGTGCGTATTTTTCTCCACTTTGTTTTGAGATTTGAACGCAAGCCGAGCAATATCATTGACTGACAAAACATCTGGACCACCGACATCGAGTTCTGTGTCATTTCGTTCAATCGCTTCTACACAAAACCTCGCCAAGTCTTTTCCGTGAATGGGATTAAGCAAGTTTTCACCATCGCCAAAAGTAAACACTCGACCGGATTTCGCCATGTTGTACACCTCGGTGATATCAGAGAAAAAGCCATTCGGGCGAATCACACAAGGGGTTAGTTTTGTTGATTGCAGAAGCCGATTCGCAAAGCGTTCTTTCGCCTCTAAAAGACGAACTTGAGGACATTTCTGAGCATTAAATGCAGAGATGTAGATGAATTTACCGACACCTGCTCGCTCTGCTTCTTCAAGCAAGTTCAAATTTGCTTGGTAGTCGACATCCAAATAACCTAATCCGTCTTGTTGGCGAGTAATGCCCAAACATGAGATAACAACATCGACACCGTCGCAAACACCTTTAAGCTCATCGGGATGAGTAACCTGCACCTCTATCACTTGTGACTCTTCCAAACCCATTGCGGATAACTTGGTTTTGTTTCTCGCAATGGCTTTAAAGTTAATATGCTCAGATAGGAGTAGCTCAACAATATTCGAGCCTAAGTACCCCGTTGAGCCCGCAATTAAAATTCGAGGGTGCGTTTTCATAACATGACGTCCTATTCTTGCTCTGGTCGGTATGGCTCTTCACGCAATACGTGGCTCACCAATAACTTTAGGTAGAACAGCGGTAAAAACCATTCCAAACCTTGTGGTGCTTGTGCCCAATAAATCGAAATAATCACACTAAGAGAATACAGAGTTAGCGCCACAGGACGTTGTAAATACAACGGTGTTTTCATGACTAGGCTACATGCCAGAACCATGTAACCACCGATCACAACAATCCACATGATATCGAAATTCAAGAACGCCCAACTGTAGAGAGAAAGCTGCACGAAATGAGTCAGAATAAAGCTCATGTGCTGCTTAAAACCTTGTCCTTCACGATGAAACCAGCGCTTTGCCGTAGAAGTCGCATTGGTAATAATGCCGCCGATAATATCCACTGTGAGCAAACCCGCGATAACATATTGAGTAGTAGTCCAACCTAGTTGTGCAAAGTACGCATAAATCACCACGACAAAACCAGCAGCAAAAGGGACATACAGCTGCAAATTCTTTTCTGCTTTCGTTGCGCCCGGACCAATCAGCTTATCAATTCCACCCCAGAAACCCGCTCTTGCTTGAGGAACACTCCAATCAATTTTCATACTAAAACCTTATTTCGACCACTCGGTCTTTTTAAATTAGTACGCTTTGAGAGCTAGGTAAAGATCTTTTTTGTCCACTCGGTCTAAATAAAAGATCTTGTGTTATACTGCAGGGCATTGCGGTAACAAAAGCTGAGAAGAAAACCATGCCTAAGATCGTCGATCATGAAAGAAGACGTAGAGAAATGGCCTTAAAAGCAACCGAAGTGTTCCTTGAGTTCGGTTACAAAAACATTGGTATGAGACAACTGTGCGAACAGTTAGGAATGAGCAAAAGTGCGGTTTATCACTATTACAAAAGTAAGGATGAACTGTTCAAAGCCGCAACAGAGGCCATCGTCAACTTTGATGCAGAAGTGCTAGCAGATAGACCAAACTCAAGTGAAGCGAATACAGGGCAACAAATCGAAAACTTCGTATTGATCTTCCAGCAAATGGCTCCGCGTTTCTTCCAAGAGATGAAGCTTGTCTCTGATTACATTGATGTGATTGGACAAGAAAACGTAGCTACCGATCCATGCATGTTACTTGCGAATCAAAAGTACATGACGATGCTAGAAAACTACGTTTCAGTGCAACACAAAGAATCGCTTTATACCCTTATGCTAGGACTACTGAACCATCAATTGATGTTGGGTAAAGCGCTAGAAGATTCGTATGTTATTGAGCAAGTTGAGCGCATTTTAGTTTAGATTCAAACTCACATTTAAAATCAACGTGAAAGAGGCTCCGTCGAGCCTCTATTTAATTTCTCTTATTTATCAGCCAATAATTTAGCAGCTGAGCGCATTAATGCTGGCGCTTTAGTTTCACCATAGCCCGAATGGTACGGATTATTTGAGAACACCACGCCAACGAAATCACGTTTAGGATCGATGTAAATCATCTGCCCTAGGTTGCCACTCTTCGCCATGGCTCCATCTTCAAAAATGAAATCGAAATGGTACGAGTTGTACTGTGCTTTCTCGTTGAATGAATGTAGCGAACTCGCCTCTTTCGCAGTGCCGACAAATGCGTTGTGGTCACCATTAAGTAAAATACGATCGATAACAGCAGGAGAAATCACTGCCTCATCGGCAACCGCATTCCAACTTGGCGTAAACAATATCCCCCAGCGTGCCATGTCTTCTAAGGTTGTCGAGACGAGACCAACCGCAATTGCCATACCATCTGGCGTTTGATTAATCATCATTGGTTGGCGTGCTTTGACTTTAGACCAAACGCGATCCTCGAATACTTTAGTCCAAGTCGTTCCCTCGATATTCTCTACAATTTGCGTCAGAACAATCGTATTCATCGACGCATAACGGAAATGCTCACCAGCCTCTTCGTTTGGTAACTTATGCGTATCTAAGGCGACATCCAACCAACTTTCAAGCTTGCCAGTCGAGTAACGTGGCGAACCAAACGCTGAAGCAAAGAAGCGAACCACTGGAGAGTCAGGGTTCATGATCGACTCACCGGTTTCCTCATTGTCCAAACCTGTCGCATGATTGAGTGCATTTAGTACTGACACATCATCCCATACCGTTCCCTTTAACTCTGGAACGTACTCGGAAACCGGTTTGTTTTGGTCAACTTTTCCCTCTTCTACCAGCATCGCTATCACAGCACCCACTGTGGTTTTCGCCGCAGATGCCCAAATATGGCGGTCAGTCGGCTTCATTCCCGGATACGCTTCATAAACAATTTTACCTTTGTGAATCAGCATGAAACCCTGAGTACGAAACTGAGGATCAGCCAAGTACTGATCCATGGTCATTTCGCCTTTTGATTCTGTTTCGACTTTAAGACTGCCTAGTTCTGGTTTAATAGCTTTGACCAATGGCTGGTACTCATGGTTTGGAGAGGCAACCGCCGTCGGCATAAACTCACTCATGTGCATGTTGTAGTAAAGGGAGTGGTCACCGCCCATTTGCCAATGAAAATTATTGAACTGCTCACGAGCCGAATCTACAAACTGGTTGGAATAAGGTTGTTTTGCAGCGCTCACTGGTAACGTTACTTGCGCACCCTCTGCCTTTAGTGCGGCTTTGACTGGGTTTTCGTCGGCTGCGAATACAGGTTGACTAAGAACAATGGCGCTTAGAATTAGGGTACTTGGTTTGACTGTCATGTGTGCATCTCCCGTGTTGTCTTGGGAGAACTATACTGATACCGTGAGGAACAAATTAGGTCATTTCCCGCCATATAATCTAACGAGAAAAGAATGCCTGAAAACATCAATATCACTCAGACTAACAACTTATTGCCCTTTATTCGTTACTTTGACTTAAAGGGCATTGAATGGAAGTCGGCGGCTCGTCTAAATAACATTCCTGAAGATATTGACGTTCAACCTAACTGGGTTCCCACTCATCAAGTGATGGCGTTTTTAATGGCAATGATGAGGGAGAGCAAAAAGCGGATTGGCATTGAAGTAGGACGCCTAATTACCCTTGAACAAATATCACCAGAATTGCATCAAACACTGTCGAATTGCGATAATTTAGGCGATGCACTGCATAAGCTGATTGAGATAATGCCGACACTCAATAGTCACGTCATGGTCTGGGTCGAAAACATTCAAGGTCAATGGTTTCTATGTCACCGAGGAGCCTATCACCCATCAACAATTGGTTTTGATCAAGCCGAGTGGTTTCGTAGCTTTGCCTTGCTATCAATGTGTCGTATGTTCACAGGAGAGGCTTGGCAACCACAACAGGTCTGGATGAGCTCTGCAGAGCACCTGAACGCAAGGTTGCCAGCCACGTTTGACAACACTGAGTTTCTGTTTGAAAAAGACTATGGCGCAATCGCGATTGATTTACCGAGCAGCTTCGTCCCAATTGATAGACAAACCCTAACCACAGACTGGTTGGACAAAGTCGAGCAGTTAATTGCCACCTATGCTGTGTTACCTTGGTTTAATATCAACTGGTTTGTCAAACTGCTCGGCACCTCTTCGCGGTCATTGCAACGCCAACTTCACATGCGCCATACGAGCTTTCGGACATTACGAGATCAAGCAAGGTGCCGCTCTGCCAAAACGCTACTTACACAAGCACAACTCACTCCATTCGAGACGGCTTGGCAATGTGGTTACAACGACCTCTCCAATTTTAATCGTGCTTTCAAAGCTTGGACGGGACAAACGCCAGCTCAATACCGCAATGATTATCTAGATTCCAATCGTTGAATCACAGAGAACTCTCAACTCATCACAACTTGATCTTCTCTGGCTGGACTCTGTTGGGGCCTTACATTAGGTTTGAATAAGACACTTTTGTAGGATCAAATCATCATGCATATCAGTTATGAGCAAGTCACCGCCTTTGTCGCTGTTGCGGAATGTGGCTCCTTTAGCGCTGCAGCAAAACAATTAAATAAGCATCGCACGACGCTTGGTCAGGTGATCACCAACCTCGAAATTGAAATCAACATGACCTTGTTTGACCGTTCAACCCGCTACCCTCAATTGACGGAAGAAGGCTTAGCACTGTATCAACATGCTAAAAACCTCGCGGAAACGACCAAGTCTTTTGAGCGTCTATGCCAGAGCACCGAACAAGGGAACGAGAGCCAAATTACTATCTGCCACAGTGAATTGGTGCCGGGAAAACTGATTCAAGATGTGATGATTGGGATTCGAAAAAAATTCCCGTTGGTCAAAGTGAACTGGCTTCACAAAAACAATCACGAAACGAAAGCGTTGTTCGAACAAGATGCCGCAGATCTTGCTGTCATGCTCGTTCCAACGGGTAATGCCACGACAGCATTCAGCTACACCTATCTACTCAATCTTCCTTTTGTTGTGTGTGCCACCACCGAATTTATTAAGCAACATCAGATTGTTGACCTCACCTCTCTAAAGCGAGCAAGGCAACTGTTGATGGCGGATTTTCACCATACTGGCATCGCGCAGACGCTGACGATATCGAATCTCGCACAACAAATCGAAAGTGTGAATGTGCTCAAAAACCTGTTAGTCGCAGGTGATGGTTGGGCAATTGTCCCGACCCATTGCGTGGAGGAGCTTTTAGCCACCCAGCAATTACAGGCCATTGAGATAGACGAACTCCATGCCGTGCTTCAGTTCCCCATCAACCTTTGGCAACACAACCGCTTAGCTGGCCCTGTTACACGAGAAATGATTCGACTGTTTAAAGAACACAGCCACGCTCATAGCATTCAAAGTGAGGGTTGAATGCTATGAGCGTGATTTAAGCTTTTTAGTTTTCCACCTTACACTCCAAATCGTTCCTAAACATGAATCGGAGTTACTATGAAATTGAAAGCAATCACCCTAGCTCTTCTTGCTGGCACTCTTACTACTGGTGTAGCGCACGCTTGTACCTCAGTCGCATGGAATACCGACTTGGGCACTTTCACTTCTAGAACGATGGATTGGATGGAATCAACCTCACCTGTGCTAGGTACCATTAACAAAGGCGACGTTCGTTCGCTTCAAGGTAATGGGCTAGGCAATACCTACACGGTGAAATACGACATGGTTGCGGTACTGGCTTATGGTGAATTGGTGGCCGACGGCGTAAACAGCGAAGGCATGCAAGTCAACGCTCTGTTCTATCCAGGTATGACCATGAAACAGGCGGAAACGGGGTCAGAAGTCACGCAATTTACTATCGCTGAATACTTACTTGCGAATTATGCGGATGTCGATGAGGTCGTTAAAGCTCTGCCAACACTAGGCTTCGCATCAATTCCTATGGAAGGCATGCCCGTTGAAATGAAACTGCACTGGTCTGTCACAGATAAGAGCGGTGACCGCCTAGTGATTGAGATGGATGAAGATGGCTTGCACACCTACCGCGGCGAAGAAGCGATGGTAATGACGAACGACCCTTCGATGAAAGAGCACATCGAAATGCGCAAGAAGGTTCAACCAACGTGGGAAAACGCGAGTCGTGATACTGACTATGGCTCCATTGGCAACGGTAACTCACACAGTCGCTTTGTTCACGCGAGCTACTTTATGAGTAAACTCACTGAACCGACCAGCATCACCAACGGTATGATGAAGCTATCGACAGTTCCTTACCGTGTGCCTGCGGATGCGCCATACAAAGACTTTGGCAACGGCAATGGTATGTCTAGCTACGCGACAGAATGGACCATGACACAAAGCTTGGATACTGGTGATAGCGTGTTCGAGTACAACTTTGAAGAAAACTGGAACACGGTGAAATTCAACGTTTATGAAATGATGGGCAAAGATTTCCGCCTACCACTGACTAAGTCATTTATGGCGAAGTTCTAGTCGCTAACAAAATACTGAGTGCCATTTCGCACTCAAACAAAAGCACCGCAATGTCGGTGCTTTTTGCTTTTATAGTCTTCAACTAAACCGTTTATTGCATGAAAAACGATTACATCGGTCGTTTATTGCAAATTTAACTTTTCGAAAGCAATGTTAGAAACAAAATTGCGCGTGCGAGGAAATACAATGGAGGCAGTTAAACAATAGCCAGATCATTAGATAAACGAGGTCCTCCATGAATCAACTTCCCGACGAAAACCAAAAACGATTTGTTGCCGTAATCAGTAAAAAAGTCGAAGTGGGACGCGCCGTTAACGTATTAGGACATTTGAGCGTAAGCCTTGCGAATCAACTTTCTGATGACGACGCAGTCTACACCGACTATCACGACCTTGATGGTAATCTTCATCCAAATATCTCCCACTATCCGTTTATCGTCTTGAGAGCGGACAACTCCAACAAAATCAGAAAGCTTCGCCAAGAAGCACTCGATAAAAGCATCCCCTCCTCCGACTTTACTCACACCATGGTAGAAGGCGGCTCTGAAATACAACAGCAAACCACCAAAAACACACCAGAAGCCGAGTTAGAATACTTGGGTATTTGCTTGTTCGGCGAGACTGAAACACTTCGAGAATTGACCAAGAAGTTCAGCTTATATCGCTAAAAGCGCGTGATACCTTGGTGATCCTCTCATCATTTTTTCATCAAGCTATCTGTACATTGCCACTTTTAGGGTTAGAATCTAGCGCATCTATCAACCAAAAGTGGCAACACTTACAACGAAATTAAGGAGGAATTTATGTCTTTGTGGTGTTCAATCAACCCACGTTTTTATGGCATGAAGGACCGCTCAAGAGTTTCAGATTTCGCGCTGCGATAATCTCGACTTGAGCGAATAATTACCTTTCGACGAAAACACGTCACCCGAGTACTTTCCCTCAAGCTCGAAGAATTATTGTCAGCTATGACAACGGCGTCTTGCGCCCAAAATTCTTGAGAACACTATGAGTACTTTTTTAACTGCACAATCATTAACCCTTTCTCACACAGCAACACCAATCTTCAAAGATGTAACGTTTACGATTCATCGTGGCGACAAAATTGGTCTTATCGGTCATAACGGCTGTGGTAAAAGCTCCCTACTCAAACTGCTTAGCGGTCAATTTGAACCAAGCCAAGGCACGGTTGCCAAAGCCAGCTCATGTTTGATGCGTTATGTTGAGCAGCATTTACCTGAATCTTTAAGTACACATTCCGTCTTAGATGCCTTAGCGGAATCCTTATCCGATGATGAGATTTGGCGCGCCGAACTCTTATTGGATGAACTCGGATTTTCGACCACAGAACGACACATGCCGGTTGAGAATTGCAGTGGTGGTCAGCAAATGCGACTCCTGCTTGCACGTGCGATTATCCATCAACCTGACTTACTGCTTCTGGATGAACCAAGCAACCACTTGGACTTGCCATCGCTCCTTTGGTTAGAGCAATTTCTATCAAACTGGAAAGGCTCATTCGTATTGGTATCTCACGATCAAACCTTACTCGATCGCGTCACCAACACCACTTGGGTCATGCGAGATCGCTCTCTGCATCATTTCTCTCTGCCTTGTTCTCAAGCAAGACAAGCATTGAAAGAGAAAGATGAAACCGATCAACTTCGCCATGCCAGCGAGCAGAAAGAGATCGACCGAATCGAAAAAAGCGCCAAGCGTTTAGCCACTTGGGGCAAAGTCTACGACAACGAAGATCTTGCTCGAAAAGCCAAGACGATGTTTGCGCGCAAAGAACGTTTAGAGGAAGAACAAACCGAACTGACAGAAGGCACACCGTGGGCGCTACAACTTCAAGGTGAATCAATGCCAGCAAATCGACTGCTAGAGGTTTTGCCTTTCTCAGTAACGCCACCAGACAGTGATTATCACTTGTTTGATATGGCAGAAATGCGCGTCAAAAGTAGCGACCGAATTGCCGTTCTAGGCAGTAATGGTTGCGGTAAATCGACCTTGTTGAACCTGCTTTATCGTCAGTATGAAGCCATCCAAACCGACCAAGGCAACCAACATGAGAGTGTAACTTTCCACGATCGCTGTCGCTTGGGTTACTACGATCAATCCCTAAAGCAACTCGACGATCATCAATCCATCACGGATGCGTTGCAGTCGCTTGCCAGCATCAGCAGTGAACAGGCAAAACGTTCGCTAATTGGTGCAGGATTCGAGTACGCAAGACACGAGCAGAAAGTCTTCAGTCTAAGTGGTGGAGAGCGATCAAGGCTGCTGTTTGTGGGCTTAACCCTCGCTCGTTATCATATGTTGTTTTTAGATGAACCGACCAACCATTTGGATATGGAAGGCAAAGAGGAGTTGATTGAAACTCTGCAAAACTTCAAAGGTGCCACCCTATTGGTGAGTCACGACCGAAGCCTGATAGAGCAAAGCTGTAATCGATTCTGGTTTATTGAAAATGGCTTACTGACGGAGTATTTAAGCGCGGAAGGGGTGTATCAACGCGTAACTGATACAGCACCGAAATCAGCCATATCGCATCATTGCAATGAAGTAATGTCGATGGAAACAAATACCGCGTCTGATGAGCAATCCGAAGAGCAAATGCTAGAAAGACTGTTGGAACTGGAAAGCTTACTGGAAGCCGATTTGGGGCGAAAACCCAAACATCAAAAACCAGCGATGCAAAAGCAATGGCAGCAAGAGATAGAGGAAATTACGGCGCAGCTATAAAAACAAAGCCGGAGGTAATCTCCGGCTTTCTTTATTAGATTCGAATTAGATCCACTCAATCTCAGGTCCAGCGGGCACAATCCCATTTGGGTTGATGTGCTTGTGCGAGAAGAAGTAATGCTGCTTCATGTAATCAATATCGATGGTGCTGCGAATGCGCTCATCAGCAACCAAATCTAGCATGTAACGATACAAGTTTTGATGCGCCTTTAGGGGCTAATTATATGGTCCGCCTCACTCTCAAGCCCTACGCTTAGAGTAGGCTCTCAGAACGAGGTGAACCATATGTCTACCATTCACATCTTAGGTATCGATTTAGGCAAGCACTGCTTTCATGCGGTTGGCAATAATCACACTGGCAAAGACGTTATTCGCCGTAAGTTTAGTCGAAGCCAACTACTCCGTTTCTTATCTGTACTTGAACCTACCATCATCGCTTTTGAAGCCTGTGGTGGTGCTCACTGGCTTGCGAGAAAGTGTGAAGCCTATGGGCATCGAGTTCGACTTATCCC